>CAJTOV010000022.1 GCA_910577765.1 uncultured Lachnospiraceae bacterium | reverse complement strand
GGGTGGAAAAGACATCCGCCCTGACGACGGCGAATGAACGCCTGACAAAGGCCCTGGTGTATTCCACAAACCAGAAAAAGTATCTGGAGACCTTCATGGAGGACGGAAGGATTCCGGTCTCCAATAACCTGTGTGAGGCAAACATAAAACCGTTTGCCACAGCAAGGCGTGCCTGGCTGTTTGCGGATACCCCCAAAGGAGCCAGGGCCAGCGCAGTGCTTTACACGCTGGTGGAAAGTGCTAAGGCGAATGGCCTGGATGTGTTCGGGTACCTGAAATATCTGTTAACCGAAATGCCAAACAACCACCACCTGGAGCACCCGGAGATTATAGACCGTTACCTGCCATGGTCGGCAGAACTGCCGGAAGAATGCAGGTTAAAACATAAAAATACGAAGTGCCTCAAAAAGTGATGTAGTCAGTATAGCAGAGAATCTGCTGCTTTGCACTACGTCATTTTTTGAGGCACTTACTTTCCAAGCAACTGGAAATCCAGATGAATCACCACATATTCGTTTGCCAAAGTATGCTCCAGGGCATTCAGGGTTGTTGTCTTGCCATATTGCCTTGCCCGGTTAATCGTAAAATACTGTCCTTCGTCAACCATGACCTTGATTTGACGGAGCTTTCCGGAAATGTCCACCATGTAATGAAGTTCCGGTTTGCAGTCCGCACTTACATTGAAAGTCTTACCCATTATTCCCACATCCCCTCCCTTTTTTGAAAATATTACATAGATTCTCATCTCTGCACGATTTCATTATACTAAAGGAACTGCCTTTTTTCAAGCGTACCTTTCGGAGCATCACCCCCGTGAACAGCAACCCTTTCCCAGCAGAAAGACAAGGCCATTATTTTCCATATCCAGTCCAGCAGAAAAGAGCTGGCATGTCCGTTCTGTGGTTCAAAGTCCATGCGCACCCATTCTGTATATGAAAGGGAAATTCAGGATCTTCCGGTCCAGGAGAAAAAGGTTATTTTATTAGTAACTACACGGAAGATGTTTTGTGATAACCCACAGTGCCAGCATACGACATTTGCAGAGGTACATCCTTTTGCAGCGCCAAAGGCCCAAAAGACAGACTGTCTGGTCAAAAACATCCTCCATACCTCAGCACAATTAAGTTCCCTGAACGCGTCAAAACTTTTAAAAAGCGGACATATCACAGTATGTAAAAGCAGTATTTGCAGCCTGCTTAAAAAATGCCGGCAATTGTGGATAAGTCTTCTATTACAAAAGTTTGTGTGGATGATTTTGCGCTCAGGAAAAGGTTCTCCTATGGAACGGTCATGGTTGACCTTGAGAGCCACCGGATCATTGACCTGATCCCTTCCAGGGAAACCGCTGATGTCACCAACTGGCTTGCGACATTTCCTAATATCCAGGTCATATCAAGGGATGGGGCCGCCGCTTACTCATCGGCAGCAACAAGCTCACATCCTGATGCAGTCCAGGTGAGTGACCGCTTCCATTTGATAAAAGGGCTTTCAGAAGCCATAAATAAATATATGGTTCGGGAATTTCCTGCCAGGATAGAAATCCCATTGACGGAGGTGGTTTCCGAAGAGAGGAAAGCTCTGTATAACACGGCAAACCGTCCACTGCGGATCCGCTTTGCCCATCAAAAAAGGAAAGAAGGGATGACCGTATCCGAGATTGCCCTGTTGATGTATTCATGCCCCACAACCGTCCGGAAATACCTTGCCATACCAGAAGATGAAATCCCGGAAAGCAGGGCAATCTCCCGGGAAAGGCAGCATCAGCTGGCAGTGCAGCAGAAGCAGCGCGAGGTAGATGAAGCACGGAGGCTGGCGGAGGCCGGGTATCCAATCGAACGGATCGCCACCATGATGCAGCACACGCGCAAAACCATACAGAACTACCTGGATCCTGGCTATTCTGTTACAGACGGCCATTATAATGGTAGGAACAGTTTTACATTACTAAAGGCAAAAGTTTTATTCCATGAACTTTTCTACGCTGAATTCAACTAAATATGGAAAGAACCTATCTACCGTTTACGAGAAGAATATGATGTGTGTGGATGGAAATATCGTGCTGGAAATGGAACCTCAAGAAGAAGTGGGAATTATAGTGTTTAGCCATGATGAATTTAGGAGTGTTGCTGAAAGCAAATTTAAAAGAACGGATTCAGAATATAATATTGTGAAGTAGAAATTTGAAACATAAACAGTAACTGCTTACATTTTAAAAATTCTTAAATTATGGATTGGTACCTTCCATGGTCGATAGAATTGTTAGGTGTGTGCAGGCTAAAACGTAAAAATACAAAGTGCCTCAAAAAGTGATGTAGCCAGTATAGCAGAGGATCTGCTGCTTTACACTGCGTCATTTTTTGGACATTTACCACTTACCTTATATATGGTCATTTCCCCAACTTCCCCTTGCACAATCCCCCATCTACTGCTACAATATACCTATTCACAAAAGACAATACAGAAATAGCTCAGAGAGAACCGCCATCGGACATAAAGTGTATCTTTTTGACAAAAGCGAAAGGCATAGGGGAAGTGAGTATGGGGAAGGATCGTGACAAATTCCGGGATCCGGTTCATGGGTTTATTGAGGTCAGTGCTCTTGAGCGGGAGCTGATTGATTCGGAACCCTTTCAGCGTTTACGGAATATCAAACAACTGGCTATGACCTATCTGGTATTCCATGGTGCGGAACATACGAGATTTGGACATTCTATTGGCGTGATGCATATGGTGACCCGTGCCTTCGAGTCTGCGGTGAAGAATGGGAAGCCTGACTGGACCGAGGCCAAGATTGCTTTTTATCGACAGCTTCTAAGACTGATTGCCCTGACCCATGACCTGGGACACGCGCCATTTTCCCATGCAGCAGAGTCTGTATTTCCGGTGGGTATGGAGCATGAAGATTTTACAAGAAAGATTGTTTTAGAAACGGAAATCCGGGATATCATTGATAAAATAGGGGATGCATTCCAGAAGGAATATGGCAGTGAATATCAGATTACGCCGGAGCTTATATGTGATATTTACCAGGGGAAGAATCCGGGACCCAATATGGAATATATTTTCCTCAAAAGCTTCATGGACAGCGAGATGGACTGTGATAAGATGGATTATCTGCTCAGGGATGCACTGTACTGCGGGGTGAATTATGGGAAATACGATGTAGAGCGGCTGATTTCCTGCCTGACAGTCTATCAGAATGATGGGTTTCCCAGACTGGCGATCCGTTCGGGCGGTGTGCAGGCGTTTGAAGAATTTATGCTTGCAAGGTATTTTATGTTTGTACAAGTGTATTTTCACCGGACCCGCCGCTTCTTTGACAAAATGTATTTTCTTGCTTTAAAAGAGGTTCTGCCGGGTGGAACATTTCCGGTTGATACCAGGGAATACCTGCTGTGGGATGATTACCGGGTATGGAATCTGCTCAGGGAGCATGTGGGGACAAGCGGCGCTTGTGATAATATTGTTCACCGGAAGGTATATCCACGGGTTTTTGAGACGAAGACACATCCTTCTGAAGCGGATTTCAGAAATTTCAGAATCATGCGGAAAATTATTTATGATAAGTTTGGTAAAGATTGTTTTATTGAGGATTGTTCGGCAGATAAAATGCCCCACAAGATTCCCATTCGGACAACACCGGATGACGAGAGGGCCATTATTATCATAGATGAAACGGAAGGAAAGATATCTACCATTTCGGAAGAGTCCATCATTATAAAGAGTTTGACCGAAAAGATCAATATCCAGAGGATCTACTTGTGTGACCGGTCAATCTTCGATGAGGTTACCCGGCATGTGCAGGAATATGTTTGCTTTGATTGACTTGTAAAAATGTGAGGTTAAACTTATTTATGAAAAACTACGCCAAATGCGAAGAAATCCTTCATTATATCTGTCAGAATCAGGAGCCAGGCAAAAAGATGGTACAGAAGCTCATGTATTTAATGGAGCGGAAAGGGATTGATCTGGGGCTAAATTACTCCATCCATTTTTACGGACCTTACAGCGCATCTTTGGATGATGCACTTCACGCGCTGGAAGCCCGGGGGATTATCAATATTACCATGGATCATCTCACCCACAAAATAACACCAGTGGACAGGAATCATTTTCCTCGGGAATTGGAGGAAGGGGAAAAGAAAGCAGTATTCGACGTTCTGAGCAATTTTGGCAAGAAATCTGCGGCAGATCTGGAGGCATATACGACGCTGGATTATGTGGCGCACACAATGCTGGGGGATGAAGGGACAGAAGAGCAGGTGATTCAGGATGTCCTGAAAATCAAGAGTAAAAAATTTTCCCTGGAGGAACTTCAGGAAAAATATCAGGTTATGAAACAGTTGAACTATATCTACTGAATCCTTATGGTAAGTGCCTCAAAAAGCGGTGTAGTCAGTATGGCAGAGAATCCTCTGATTCATACTACACCATCTTTTGAGGCATTTACTTCTATATGAATATATTTGAAAGAAATTAAATGATAATTCTTGCAATTTGCTTCATTCCACGTTATGATTAGACATAGAAAGGATGTGATAAAATGACTACAGTAAGTCTTAGATTTGACGACGAAATGAAAAGACAACTGGATGAAATGTGTGATGAAATGGGAATGAACCTTACGACCTTTTTTATGATTTATGCAAAAAAGGCTTTACGGGACCGCTGTATTCCCTTTGAAGTGGCGGCCCCTCTGGATCCCTTTTATTCCGATTCCAACATGGAACAGCTGCGCAAAGCGGGCCAGCAGGTCAGGAATGGGCAGGTAGTCGTAAAAACCATGGAAGAACTGGAGGCTATGGAGCGTGAGTAACATCACTTTTGCTGAAGATGCGTGGGAGGAATATCTCTACTGGCAGTTGCAGGATAGCTCCATCTCCCGGGCCCGCAGGTTGTTGTACACGGCGCCGCCCCGGATTCGCTTGATGGAAGAATCCTTCTCCAGCTCCATCAGATCCCGGCGTATGGTTTCCATGGACACATGGAAAAGCTCTGCAAGCTCTTCGATTTTTGCAACCCGGACTTCTGACAGATGGTGTATGATCTTCTTCTGCCGCTCATTGTACATATTAGGATCTCCCTGTTGTTCGCTCCGGGGCAGACAGCGGGGAAAGCTTCATCAGGAAATGCCGGTCATAGGTGGTAAGGGGCATCAGGAACAGCTCGCCCTTATGATTTCCGCACATTCCGTGGGCCCGGATGGAGGAATTGTAGAAGCCAAGCTGGGACACCACCTCCAGTTCCATATTAAAGATGGTCAGGCCTCCGCCCCGTTCTGCCGCGTAAACATAAGTATCATCCGCCCACAGTCCTGTAGGCTGATACAGATTTTCGTCAAAATAGGCCAGCAGCTCCCCATCCTGGGAGAATACATGAATCCGGTTTCCGTCCCGGTCTCCTACCCACACACGGTTTAAGGAGTCCACACAGATGCAGTGGGGCACCACAAACCGTCCCGGCTGATCCCCCGGTCCGCCCCAGGTCTTCTGAAGGGTTCCGTCAGGGCTAAACCGGTGAATGGCAGCATTGCCGTACCCGTCACTGACAAACAGGTGGCCGGAAGGGCCGAAGGCTGCGCCTGTAGGCCGGTTGAAGGGAGGCGCTGCCCGGCGGATGGTCTCCAGCCCCATAAAGAAGGACCAGCCCTTGTCAAAGGAAACATCCGTGGGCACATACTTTCCGGCACGCTGCCGTTTCCTCCACAGGTCCGGGTCAAAGCCGCTGTCACTGGGAACACCGGGAGTGCCCATATCCCGGATCAGCTCCCCGTCCCTGGTCAGCTCCCGCAGAACATGCTGGGCCACATCCACACACAGAAGGGTGTTTTGGGGAGTGACGCAAAGGGTGTGGGTTTCCCGGAACAGCCCTTTGCCGAAACACTTCACATAGTTTCCCTCCGGGTCCAGCATCATGATGGGATGCTCCGGGTCCCGGGTAGAGAGAAACAGATTGTCCTCTTGGTCGCAGCATCCCCCGGAATACATGGTGAATGCAAAACAGTCGGGGAAATTCCCGTAATCGGGAAACAGCCGGTAGGTAAAGCCGTTGCTGGTGTAATCGGAGTGGCCGGCCTGGTCCCGGCCCGGGATTCCTCGGATTTCTTTGATCATAATGTCTCCTTTGGCTTTGTTATCTGTCCTTCTCACGCACACTTTCCGGTACAATCTCCCCGGACATGATTTTCTCTTTGCTGTCCTCCACGGCTTCCTTCACCCCGTCCTTGTAGGTGATCTTTCCGGTGGAATCAAAGTCGAACCCGGCGCCTTCGGTACGGTTCATGGAAAATGCTTCCGTACGCCCGCCGGCAAAGCTGCCTTCCCCATAATCCTTCATGGCCGCGTATACCCAGGTATCATAGGGGGTAATCTGGCTTCCGATGACCTGGCCGGGAAGCAGGGGACTCTGGTCCACATCACAGCCCACCACATAGTGGCCTTCTCCCAGCTCCTTGGCAGCTTCAAATACACCCAGTCCTGTTTTGGCGGCGACCTGGTACACCACATCATAGCCGGAATTATACAGGGTCAGTGCCAGCTCCTTGCCCTTGGCAGGATCTTCAAAGGTTCCCGCATACAGGATGGATACCTGAATGTCCGGCCTTGCTGCCTTTGCGCCATCCTCATATCCGGCGGCATAGCGGTTGTTCTGGGCCATGTCCTGGCCGATGACGGCACCGATCTTTCCGGTTTCCGACATCAGGGCAGCGGTTACCCCTGCCAGGTAAGAGCCCTCCTGCTCCTTGTTGGCAGAACCCAGCACATTGGGGATGTCGTGGATTTCCCCGTTCATGCTGAAGAACAGGGTGTCCGGGTATTCCGGGGCAACGGTGCACACCGCGTCCACCAGCTCCGGCTGAAGGCAGACTAACAGTCCATATCCCTCCTGGGCCATGGAGCGGAGGGTTTCCTCATATTCCCCTACCTGGACCTCCACCACCTGGGTCTCCATACCGTATTCCTCTGCTGCCCTGGTAAATCCCGAGTAGCTTAAATCCGTGACAGAGCCGTCGCCCAGGGCCTGGGGCGTGATAAAGGCGGCCTTGAGACTGCCCTCCGGTTCAGGAGTTTCCGGTCCGGCCTGGGAGCTTTCCCCGGCTTCTGCCTGGCCGGCGCTGCTTTCCGGTGGGGCGGCAGCAGCAGGGGCCTGGGTCTGGGGGGTACCCTGACCGGAATTGCCGCAGCCTGCACACAGCGCGGCAGCCGTCATGGCGGCGAGAATCATGGATAATGCTTTCTTCATAGTAACTTCCTCCTTTTTTTCATTTCTATACATGCAACAGCCCTGGCCTGGCCGGTTCAGATCTGCTCCGGAACCGGTTTTCTGACAAATACACACGCCAGAACCGCAACATAAGGGATCATCAGTACCAGCTCGGACGCAAGGGTACCCCCAAGCTGTACCTGGTTGCCGATGGCTTCCGCGAAGCCGAACAGCAGGGTGATGAACAGCACCAGGGCTGGTTTGCGGTTGGAGAACATCAGGGCGCCCAGGGCAATAAAGCCCTTCCCCACGGTCATTCCCTCAGAGAACATGGAGAGAAAGCCGATGGAAAGCTGGCTCCCGGCCAGTCCGCAGAGAACACTGGCAATCATGATACACTGGATTCTGGTTTTCCCGATCCGGATTCCCACCGCCTGTGCGGCCTCCGGATTGGCCCCGCTGGACAGAATGTGGAGCCCAAAGGCCGTGTGGTAGATCAGGACAGACGCCGCCACCACGCTGAAAAAGGCAAAATACACAATCCAGGTCTGCTGGTCAAAGAGAATGCCCACCAGGGGAATCCGGCTGAGAACCGGAACCGTGATCCTGGGAATGGCCGGGATCTCCGGTGATACAAAGGAGCCGGTCTGGTGGAACACCATCCGCAGCAGATAGATGGTCAGGCCGTCAACCAGAAAGTTAATGGCAAAGCCCACAACCAGTTCAATGGCTTTCATCTTCATGGTGATCCAGATGAAAAACCATCCAAGGAGTATACTTGCCAGAACCGCGCACAGGACCCCGGCAGCCCAGCTTTGAAAATAGTAGCCTGCGATAACGGCAAAGAAACAGCCCAGCAGCATCTGTGCCTCCAGAATAATGAAGGTCACGCCTGCACAGTCACAGAACAGCGCCCCTACAGCCGCCAGAAGCACCGGGGCAGAATAACGCATGGCAGCACGGATCAATAGAGAAATATTCATTGGGTTTTCCCCTCCTTTGCCTTTCCTTTCCAAAGCCGGATGCCCGGAAGCTCCAGGACCCCGGCAAAGCTTTTGGCAGATACAAAGCAGATAATGGTACACTGGATCACCACGGCAACGGCACGGGACACACGGGTGGTCCGTTCTACCGTAAGGGAGCCGGCCTTTAAAAAGCCCATAAACGCCGCGCCGATCAGGGTTCCCCCAGGAGAACAGCTTCCCAGAAGCGCCGCCAGAATGCCGTTGGTAGCAAAATCCCCCACAAACCGGCTTTCAAAGCAGTACCGGACGCCCATGATTTCCGTGGCGCCGCCCAGCCCGGCAATGGCTCCGCTCAGAAGGATGACACCGATCCGGGTCCTGTTGACATTGACCCCTCCGTACCGGGCAAATCTTGGGTTGATACCGCAGATTTCAAATTCATACCCGAACCGGGTCCTGCGGATCACCCACTGGTACGCCAGGACAATGGCCAGCCCGATCAGAAGGGCAGTGGAAACACTGGTTCCGGGAATCAGCCTGGCAAGGCGGCCCTGGGAAGCGATCAGGTCGGTCTTGATGGTAGCGCCCCGGTTCCCTCCCGCCAGAAACACGTTGTGGACCAGATAATCGGTTAAGTACATGGCAATGTAATTGAGCATCATGCAGGGAACCACCTCGCTGCTTCCGTAATACAATTTGGCAAGAATGGGAGGCAGGGCCCAGATCATTCCGGCAGCCATGCTGGCCGCCAGCATCATGGGGACCAGAAGATAGCCGGGAAGATCCTGCCAGGTGATTCCCACCACCGCGGCGGCCAGGCCCCCTACATACATCTGGCCTTCCACTCCCATATTGAACACCCCGCCTTTAAATGCAATGGCGGCGGCCGTACCCGTAAAGATCAGGGGGACGGTCCAGCGGATGCTGGAAGCAAGGGCAAATAGGGAACCGCAGGCGCCCCGCACCAGGGCGGCATAGATGACAGCCGGATGGTTGCCGGTGGCAAAGATCAGAACCGCCCCCAGAAGGAGCCCGGAAATCACGGCCATGACTGCGGTTTTTGCGCTGATGGGAACCGGTCTGTAAGTAAAATTCATAGGTCTGAATCCCTCCTTTCAATTCCGGCCATTAGAAGCCCGATTTCCTCCTCCGTGGCGGTTCCGGGATCTGCTTCCCCCACAAAGCGGCCATTGTAAATGACCAGAATCCGGTCACTGAGGGTCATGATCTCCGACAGCTCGCTGGATACCAGCAGTACGGCATTGCCCTGGTTTCTGTGCTGGATCAGGGTGTCATGGATGTACTCGGTGGCGCCGATATCCACGCCCCGGCTGGGCTGGGCAGCGATCAGCACCGCAGGCTTTAAATACAGCTCCCTGGCCACAATCAGTTTTTGCAGATTGCCTCCGGACAGTGACAGGGCGTCCAGCATAATGTCGTCGGTTTTCACGGTAAAGCGTTTGACATATTCCCAGGTCCGTTCCCTTGCTCTTTTATAATGGATCAGCCATTTCCCGGAAAAATCACCGGTCCGGTAGCCGGCCATGATGAAGTTGGCCAGAATGGTGGCGCCTACGGCGGCGCCGGTTGACTGCCGGTCCTCCGGGATACAGCCAAGCCCGTATTCCCGCCTGGTTCTGGTGTCAGAGGAAGGAGCTACAGGTTTCCCGTCTATGGACACAGAGCCGGAGTAATGGCTGACCATGCCGGTGAGAATGTCGATCAGTTCCGACTGGCCGTTGCCCTGGACCCCGGCGATTCCCAGGATCTCCCCCTTGCGGAGGGTGAAGGACAGGTGGTCAATGGCTTTCACGCCCCACTTGTCCACATATTCCAGATCCCGGACCTCCAGGGCCGTTTCGGTCTGGTCTGTCTGCTGTTTCTCCTTTTGCTGGTTTAGCTGGCGTCCCACCATCATTTCCGCAATCCTGCGCTGGTCCGTGGCGGAGGTCAGTACATGGCCCGTTACCTTCCCCAGACGGAGAACCAGGATTTCATCGGTGATCTGCATGATCTCATTCAGCTTATGGGTAATGAGAATAATACTCTTTCCCGCGTTGCGGAGCTCCACCAGGGTCTGGAACAGCCGGACGATCTCCTGGGGAGTGAGAACCGCTGTGGGCTCGTCCATGATCAGAAGCTCCGCACCCAGGTATAAGGCCTTGAGAATTTCCACCCGCTGCTGTATGCTGACGGGAATATCCTGAATCCTTGCCCTGGGAGGCACCTCCAGCTTGTACTCCTTTTCTACAAAAAATTTTAAAACCTAATTTTCTTAAGTTGGTGTGAGCTGTTACAATTTACTGCCCTGCGGAAATTATTTTTCGTGACAAAAACCGTTAATCTGTGGTAAGATAGGCTTCAGAAAGTACAAAAATGAAGGATGGCAAATCGTATGGGCGAGAAAACATGCAAAGTTCCCACGCCATTAGATATGGTCAGTCATATGCTTGACAAAATCGGATATAAAAGCAATCTATATGGAAAAAAGGTGCTGGAAAATTCATGTGGTGAAGGGAATTTTTTATGTGAAATTGTCAAAAGATATATTATCGATGCCAGACGGCAGAATTTGACAGATATTATGATTCTTAAGGGGCTGGAACAGGATATCCATGGAATCGAGAAAGAAGAAAGTATCGTAAGAATATGCCTTGCCAATATGGATGCCGTGGCAGAAAAGATGGGAATTACAAATGTAAACTGGCATATCCGTCAGGGAGATGCCCTGGCGCTGGAACCGGAATCCATATATCAATATGTTGTGGGCAATCCTCCTTATATTACATATTATAATCTGACACCAGAAGAACGGACGCTGATCAGGACCAGATATCAGACATGCGCGGCAGGAAAGGCAGATTATTATTATGCTTTTACAGAAGCAGCGTTGCAGTCCCTGGCGCCAGATGGCAGCCTGATCTATCTAATTCCCAATAATTTTTTTAAGAACCGGTACTCCGATGAGCTGAGAAAGTATATTCTGCCATATCTGGTTGAGGTGGAGGATTATACGACCCAAAGAATTTTCGGAAATTATCTTACCTCATCGGCCGTAATTTTTTGCAGAAGGCAGACTCAGGGAAGAACATTCAAGTATTGTGATATACAAAACCAAAGAAGCATACAGGTCCAGAAATCAGAATTGCAGGGAAAATGGTCCTTTTTTACCAACAGAGCACATTTGGGAAAATCAGAAAGAATGGGGAATTGTTTCCAGATTTCTGCCCCTATTGCAACACTGCTGAATGATGCGTTTGTACTCCGGAACTTCAGAAAGTGCGATAATGGCGATTTTGAAGTGGATGGAATGATTCTTGAACAGAAAGTGGTACGGCCTGCGGCCAGTCCCAAAAGTAAGCAGCGCAGAGAAGAACAGTATATTATATTTCCATACTGGTATGACGATGACGGCTGTTTGATGCACTATGAACCTGCGGAATTTCAGAAGAAATTTCCAGGAGTCTGTTCATACCTGAGGAAATATGAGAAAAAGCTGGGCGAAAGAGACTGCGATCAGAATATTGGCTGGTTTGAATATGGCCGTTCCCAGGCGCTGGCACATATCAATCAGCCCAAACTGCTTTTATCTACGCTGATTACCAGTAAGGTGCGGTATTACCGGCTGGAACAAGAGACAGTCCCATATTCAGGGATGTATCTGGTTCCTAAAGCGGGGTATACCCTGGACCAGGCAGAAAAAATTCTGACGAGCGATGATTTTCTGTCCTATGTGGAAGAGATAGGGATAAATGCCAAGGGAACCAGTTACCGGATCAGCCCCAGGGATGTGTGTGACTATATGTTTGATGAGGTATAATTAAGAAAATGCAGATCGAATTTGCGGTAGGAGCCAAGGCCGCCCGACTGATTGGGCGGGAGAATATATCCGATGTGGATGGCGCACTGGTGGAACTGATTAAAAATGCATATGATGCCGATGCTTCTTGTGTGTGGGTGGACTTTTCAGTTCCTTTTCCTGAGATTCCGCAGCAGGCGCCGGTCAGCTTGTTTATGGATCATTTGACAATGGATGAAATGGTCCGTGTACGGGAGTACTATGAGGAAGACATGGGAAACTGGATTAGGAAAGAAGTGCTGTCAGAAGAACAGGAAGAATCTTTGCGCATGATTCTCTTTTCCCACAATCAGATTGTGGTGGCGGATAACGGTTCCGGCATGACTTCTGAAACTGTAAAATCCGCGTGGATGTATATTGGCACTAGTGATAAAGAATACCATACGGTTTCAGCCGCAGGGCGCACCAAAACCGGTGCCAAGGGGATTGGCCGGTTTGCGCTGGATAAGTTATCCAGACATTCTGTGATGTATACCAAGGCAGATCCCAAAGGCGCGATGGTAAAGTGGGAGATAGACTGGGACCAGTTTGTCAATGCCAGACTGTTAAGTGATATTAAGGCTGATTTAGACCAGGTCGGCACATCCTACGAGGAACTGGTTAAGACCGTGTCAGGCAGAGACTTCGAGAAAATGAAAGGGCATGACTGGTCTACTGGAACGATGATAATATTGACACCCATCAGGGAGCCCTGGGGAGAGAGGCTTTTTCAACGGGTAAATACCAATCTGCAAAGCATTAATCCCATTGGAAATGTGGATAAATTTAAAGTGATTGTAAACAATCAGTTTTATCCGGCCTATAATTTCACTACAAACGAAGTGGCCATTGCTGAGTCGGATTATGATTACCGCATCCGTATCCGGTACGATGGGGACCGGACAGTCCGCATTGCCCTGCTGCGCAATGAAGTGAATACCGGGCGGAAGACCGTCACCATTGCGGTGAATGATATGTCAAAAAGAAAGAATCTTTCCGAATTCTGGGCACGCAGTGAATTTCAGAAAGACGGCTACCGGAGAGAAGATTATGGCCGGGAGCTGGTGCTGGAGCGGAACGTAACTGATTTGTTGAAAAAGGACAGCCTTGATAAAATCCGGAAGGTGGGAGCCTTTGAGTCGGAGATGTATTTCCTGAGAAGGGAAAACAATGAATATGAGATCATGAAACAGGTGGCGGCACGGAAACGGAGAAAACTGGTATCTCAGTTTTCCGGTGTCAAGATCTATCGTGACAGCTTTAAAGTACGGCCTTATGGAGATACAGACGGCCCCTTGTCTGATTGGTTGGAAATGGGACGCAGAGCACAGCGGAGTCCTGCGGCAGTATCTCATGAAAAGTGGGGCTGGCGTGTACAGCCATATCAGATGATCGGCATGGTAAAGATTGGCCGGGAGACCAACCCCAATCTGACCGATACAGCCAACCGGGAGGGCATGGTTCTCAACGAAACTTACTATATATTTGTCAACCTGATTCAGGAGTGTCTGAAAATTTTTGAACATGACCGGCAATATATTTACCGGGAATATGCCAGATGGAGAAAAGAAGTTGAAAATGAAATGAAATCCCATATTGCGCGGGTGCAGGAGGCAGCGGTTCGTGCGGCTGAAAAAAAGGCTGAGAAAAGCTGGCAGGAAGCCAGGCAGGAAACAGATGAACCGGAACCGTCCGGTCAGGGGCAGGAGACAGAATCTGCCCAGGAAGAGAGCGGTTCGGCCGGTGAACAGACGGATTCTGATACGCCTACCGCTGATGAAATGCTGGATACCGTGTATGAGATGATGCAGAGGGAAGCAAAGGAAGTAAAAACGAAGCAGATTGTGGAAATGCTCAGTTCCTCTGGCATCGTGATCAATACTTTTTTCCATGAGTTCCATGCCATCAACACGAAGTTTCATGTGCAGGCATCCCAGGTGCGCAGCCGTGTGAAATATGTTATGGACGGGAAGGACTATGCAGGTCCGCCGGCTTATAATCCTTATGACAGACTGGATATTGTGGAGAAAGGGGATGACCTGGTAGCCTCTTTTCTGGATGTGATTATGGAGGGGCTGAAAAAGGAGAATCTGAAACGAAAACCGATATCCATGAGAAAGCTTGTCTGTGATATACTGGGGAAATGGACTCCCTTGCTGGCCGAGAAGCATATTGAGATAGAACCCTCTGTTTTCGAAGAGGGACAGGCAGAATACCGGTATTCGGTCGCTGTGGTGGATCTGTATATCATATTGAACAATGTGCTGTTAAATGCCGCCTGGTTCTTCGAGCAGGGACATAATCCCCAGCGCCAGATCCTGGTGAAGTTTGAAGAGGACAAAGATTACATCCATCTGTATCTGGAAAACAATGGACCGCCCCTAAGTGATAAGTATCAGGGAAATCCGGATATAATATTTGAAATGGGAGAATCTTCAAAAGGGGATGAGGGAACCGGTCTGGGACTTTGGGCTGTAAAGGAGGCGGTGGAGAGATATGACAGCACGGTCCATGTGCTGGCGGACAAGAAAGATGGTTTTGGCATCTGTATTTCATGGAAAAAGGAAGGGAGTCAGTAATGTATCGAATCGGAATTGTGGACGATGCGCCGGAAGACAGGGCCGACATACAGGTGGCGATTCTGGACCCAGATCTTGACAAAGGCCCTGTCCAGTTCAAAGAGTATGAGCTTCTGAATCGCAAGAAGGATCAGATTCTGAAGGAAATTATGGATGACGTGACCGAAGGCACCATTCAGGCACTGATTGTAGACTATAGACTGGATACCACAGAAGTTATCATAGAGGGATGGGAAATTGTGGATTGTTTGCATGAGGAAGCACCAGAATTTCCCATGGTGATCCTCACTCATGCCCCGGAAGAAGGGAAAGTATCTCCTTACACGGATGCGGATAAGGTATATGCAAAAAAAATCTTTTTAAAGGCAAACTCCCAGGAGTCAAAGTCCATGGTAGAAAATATTTTTCTGAATATGGACCGGTATGTGAGCAACCGGAAACGGCTGGAGGCAGCCTTGGAAATGGAACTGTGCAAGCTGGATGAAAACAGCACAGATGAAAAGGTTTTACGCCATGTGATGGAATTGGAAACCAGGCTAAAAGGATACAAACAGATGAGTCAGACCGCATTTGACACTGGTTTTGATCTGGGCGAGTTGAAATCAGTATTGGAAGAACTGAAAAAATACGAGGAGCTGTTGGGAAACCGATGAAATATGCAAATTTTAAGGAACATGAGATAAAGCGGAATTGCAGCAGGAGTTATGGAACACCTTCCGGTTACCGGCCATATCTGAAAAAAGATTTTCATGACCGTTGCTGTTACTGCAACATGCCGCAGAATTTGATCACATCACCTTATCATATAGACCACTTTATTCCATGTAAGGAATTTAAAGGAAAACGGGATTCTCTCTGGGCAGGCTATGAAAATTTAATGTGGTCCTGCCCCAAGTGCAATCTTTCAAAAGGAGATCAGTATCAGGGGGATTTTATGAAGGATGACCGGATTGTAAATGAACTGTTTTACAATCCGGTAACTACCGATTATAATCAGATATTTTACCGGAATGAGTATGGTGGCATTGATTCTGATGATGAAAAAGGAAGGGCAATGATTAAACGGCTGAAATTATACCGGCCGATACATAACCTGGCATGGCTTGTGGAACGTCTGGAAGTGGTGTGGAAAAAACTGTGTATAGAAATAGAGCAGGAAGAAGATGAAACCAGAAAAAGATTATTGCAACATATAAGAGACAGGCTGGCGAATATTCATATGAAACAGTCGCAGGCATTTCGGGCAGCCTATAATGAAAAAGTTTTCCCGGAACAAAATGAGGACAAGATAACATAACACCATGAAAATGGGATCATACGGAACTGATCGCAGCGGCACCTGCCCACAAGGTGCCGCTGCATCCATTTACGACTTGTTTTGCCCCCAGGACTATGGTAGAATAAGGGCTGTGGTAAGTTTGCCCAGAAATATCCAAAGGGCAGTCACAGTAAGTGAAATATTCAGGCCTACAGCGCCGCCAGTGGAAGCGGCTATTATAGGTTTACGGAGGAATTGGGATATGCAGGCGATTTTGCTGGCAGGTGGCTTAGGAACCCGGCTGCGGAGCGTGGTCAGTGACCGGCCCAAGCCCATGGCCCTGGTGGGGGACAGGCCCTTTATGGAATATGTGGTCCATGAGCTGTCCCGGCACGGGATTACGGACATTATTTTTGCGGTTGGATATAAAGGCTCCATGGTGGAAGAATACTTTGGGGACGGAAGCGGATTTGCGGCCCCGGACGGCACCCGGCTCCGGGTACAGTATGCCTATGAGGAGGAGCTGCTGGGAACGGCAGGGGCCATCCGCAATGGGGCCAGGTTTGTGACGGAGGACCGTTTTTTTGTGCTGAATGCAGATACTTTTTACCAGATTGATTACAGCC
The DNA here is from genome assembly GCA_910577765.1 of uncultured Lachnospiraceae bacterium. GTDB lineage: Bacteria > Bacillota > Clostridia > Lachnospirales > Lachnospiraceae > Brotaphodocola. The sequence continues at coordinate 16,574 of CAJTOV010000022.1, read as the reverse complement.
GGCTGGCAAAGCTCCAGACGGAGCAGGACCTGGACATGGCCCTGGTGCTGCGCCAGGTGGAGGATGTGTCCCGGTATGGGGAAGCGGTGCTTGGCCCATGGGAGGACACCCTGGACGGGAAGGCATGCTCCGGGGAGCCGGAATCCCTGGCAGCGGACACACAGTCTGGGACGGAGTCCCTTATGTCCTGCCAGGACAGCGTTGACAGAGCGGCTGGGGAGACCGGCCCGGCCCTGGTCCCGGAAGGCCGTCTCACCGCCTTCAACGAGAAGACCACCAGCGTCCGTCCCGGCACCATCAACGGCGGCGTCTACCTGATGACCAGGGCCCTGCTGGATGAGATTCCCCAGGGCAAGGTGTCTCTGGAGAATGACATGATCCCTAAGTGGATGGGAGAAGGCAGACGTCTGGGCGGCATTGTCAATGACGGATATTTCATTGATATCGGTGTCCCGGAGGATTATTTCCGGTTTGTGGAGGATGTGAAGAAAGGGGTAGTCCTATGGTAATCAGAAGCAGGGCGCCGCTGCGGGTCAGCTTCGGCGGCGGCGGTACGGACGTGGAGCCCTTCTGCGTGGAGCAGGGGGGAGCCATTATCGGGAGTACCATCAATAAATACGCGTACTGCTCCATTTCCCCCAGGGAGGATGACCAGATCATTGTCCACTCCCTGGATTTTGATATGACGGTGAAATACAACAGCCGGGAGAATTTTGTCTACGACGGCAAGCTGGACCTGGTAAAGGCTTCCCTGGCAGCCATGGGCATCCGGGAGGGCTGCGAGGTCTATCTCCAGTGCGACGCGCCTCCCGGCTCCGGCCTTGGCACATCCTCCACGGTGATGGTGGCCCTTCTGACGGCCATGGCCCGGTGGAAGGGGGTGACCCTGGATGCCTACCAGCTTGCGGACCTGGCTTACCAGGTGGAGCGGGAGGATCTGGGCATTGACGGCGGTTACCAGGACCAGTATTCCTCCACCTTCGGCGGATTCAATTTCATCGAGTTTCACGGCAGGAACAATGTGGTGGTGAATCCCCTGCGGATCAAGAAGGATATTATCCACGAGCTCCAGTACAACCTGCTGCTGTGCTACACCGGCAACATCCATGTGTCCGCCAACATCATCCGGGACCAGGTAAACAATTACGGGAAAAAGGACGCCTTTGACGCCATGTGCGAGGTAAAGGCCTTGGCCTATGCCATGAAGGACGAGCTGCTAAAGGGGAATCTCAACAGCTTCGGGAAGCTTCTGGACTATGGCTGGCAGAGCAAGAAGCGGATGAGCAGCAAGATCACCAGCCCCCAGATCGACCAGCTTTATGAGGAGGCCTTAAAGGCCGGCGCCCTGGGCGGCAAGCTTCTGGGAGCCGGGGGAGGCGGGTATCTGCTTTTGTACTGTCCTTACAATCTGCGCCACAAGGTGGCAGCCCGGATGGAGCAGGCAGGGGGCCAGATGACAGACTGGAACTTTGAGCTGCGGGGTGCCCAGTCCTGGACCACGGATGCAGGGCGCTGGGATTACGGGAAAGTGAAGGTGGAGCTTAAGAACAGGACGTATGAGTTCCCGGTGTAGAGTTTCCCTGGAGCGCGTAGTGGATGCGCTGCCGGCAACTGGACATGGAATGGCTGAACCGATTAGACAGAGGCAAGGAGAACGGAGACAACATGGACAAAGTAATATTTCTTGACCGGGACGGCACACTGAATGAAGAGGTCCATTACCTGCACAGGAAAGAAGACCTGCGCCTTCTGCCCGGGGTGGCCCAGGCCATCCGCATGTGGCGGCAGCAGGGTTACCGGATTGTGGTGGTCACCAACCAGGCAGGAGTGGCCAGAGGCTATTACCAGGAAAAGGATGTAGAGGACCTTCACGCATATATGAACAGCCTTCTGCGGCAGCAGGGGGCGGAGATTGACGATTTCTTCTACTGCCCCCACCACCCGGACCATGGGGTGGGGAAATATAAGACCGTGTGCCGCTGCCGGAAGCCGGATATCGGGATGTTTCTCATGGCAGAGCAGGCCGGTCCCGTGGACAAGGCCCATTCCTGGATGATCGGGGACAAACTGATTGATGTGGAAGCAGGGCGGAATTATGGCGTGGGGACCGTGCTGGTGGGCACAGGGTATGGCGCCGGATTCCATAGGCAGCTTCTGGACAAGGAGGATTTCCCTTATGATATTTACGCCGAAACCCTTATTGACGCCGCCCGTGCAACACTTGCATGGGAAGCTGATTCAAAAGAATTCTGACAGAAAGGATACAGTCATGTTAAACGAAAAACAGCAGCAGCTGCTGGACCAGCTTGTGGAGCGGTACCCGAAGCTGGAGCAGGTCCGCCGGCAGATCACGGACGCATATGAGCTTCTGGCCCAGTGCTATGCCCAGGGAGGCAAGCTTCTGATTGGAGGAAACGGCGGAAGCTGTGCCGACGCCGAGCACATTGTGGGGGAACTGATGAAAGGCTTCTGTAAGCAGAGGCCGCTTCCCCAGGACCTGAAAGAGAAGCTGGAAGCCGCGGACCCGGACCAGGGCAGGCATCTGGCAGAATGTCTTCAGGGCGGGCTTGCGGCCATTGCCTTAACCGGCCATGCCGGTCTGTCCACAGCCTTTGCCAATGACGTGGACCCGGATCTGGTCTATGCCCAGCAGCTTTGCGGATATGCCTGCGCCGGAGATGTATTTCTGGGGATATCTACCTCAGGAAACGCCAAAAATGTGGATTATGCCGTGACCGTGGCCAAGGCAAAGGGCATCCCGGTCATCGGACTGACAGGAAAGGACGGCGGGAAGCTGGGACAGCGGGCAGACGTGGCAGTGATTGTGCCGGAGCAGGAGACCTACCGGATTCAGGAACTGCATTTGCCGGTGTACCACGTGCTGTGCCTGATGCTGGAAGAACGGTTTTTTCCATGCTGACCCATACCTTTGCCATCTGCGCCTACAAGGAATCCCCCTACCTGGAGGCCTGCATCCGTTCCCTGAAACGCCAGTCCGTAAAGACAGGGATCATTCTGTGTACCTCCACGCCGGGGGCATTTCTGGAGGAACTGGCAGTCCGGTATCAGCTTCCTCTTTACATTCGGGACGGCGCCAGCGATATCCAGGATGACTGGAATTTTGCCTGGGCCATGGCCGGCACGGACCTGGTGACCATTGCCCATCAGGACGACTGCTATCACAGGGATTATGCCAGGACTGTGCTGGCCTGCTGGCAGCGGTATCCCGACACCACGGTCTTTATGACCGACTGCCGGATCATCCGGGAGAACCGTCTTAAGAAGCGGGACCGGATCTGGCTGGTAAAGCGGCTGCTGCGTCTGCCCCTTGGGTTTCATGGGCTGTGCCATCTGACCTGGGTGAAGCGGGCGGCCCTGATTTTTGGCAATCCGGTGATCTGTCCTTCCTGCACCTATCACAAAGGGCATCTGGGCACACCCCTGTTCCGGTCTGCCTACAGGTTTGCCCTGGACTGGGATACCCTGTGGCGGCTGGCAGGACAGCCGGGACGGTTCCTTTGTGTGGAGCGGCCCCTGATGTACTACCGGATTCATGAGGCTGCCACCACCAGAGCCTGCATCCAGAACCAGCAGCGGGCCCGGGAGGAGGCGTCCATGTACGGAAAGATATGGCCGGGACCGTTGGTGCGGGTCCTGATGCATTTTTATAAGAAGGCTTACAAAGCCTATGAGGAATAAACCATGAGAGAACATTTGGAACAGGGACTTCCCATCAATGACGGAAGAAGGAAGCGGTACCGCTGGCTGTTGTCCGGCCGGTGGAAGAACGACCTGATGGCAGTGGTGCTGCTGACGGCCTTTGCCTTCTGGGTCAACCGGGGCATTTCCATCAAGGGACTGTATATGGATGATCTGTATCTGTGGTCCTGCTACGGGGAGCAGTCCTTTGTGGAATTTGTATTTCCTGTGGGAAGTACCCGGTTCCGTTTCCTTTATTATCTGGCAGCCTGGCTGGAGCTGGCCCTGGTGGGGCGCCATGTGGAATGGCTGGTGCCCCTGAATATTCTTTTAAACGCAGGCATTGCCTTTACCCTGTATGAGATGGCAAAAAAGTTCAGCCGTTCCTCCTATGTGGGGATTCTTACGGGCATTGCCTTCTTGTCCTCCCGCATGGCCTACTACCAGATCAGCCAGGTCTACGGCCTGATGGAGACCATGGCGCTGTGGATGGCCCTGGGGATTCTCTACTGCCTGTGCCGGTATCTTACAGACATTATGGACGGATGGCGGGGATTCAGGACTGCCTGCGGGCTGTATTTTGGAATCTGCTTTGTCCATGAGCGGTACATGGTGCTGGTGCCACTGTTCTTTCTGGTGCTGGTATTCCGGCGGGAGAGAAACTGGCGCAGATGGGCCGCTCCCATAGGAGTCTTTGCCGCGGTCCAGGCCATCCGTCTGGGAACCATCGGCAGGCTGATGCCGGCGGGAACCGGCCATACCCAGGTGGCGGACACATTTTCCCTGGGAACGGCGGTGAAATACGCCTTAAGCCAGGTGGCCTATCTCTTCGGCTTCAATGCAGGCCCCCAGCATTTAAGCGGCCAGAATTTCCGTCAGGCCCCTTTGTGGGTGCTGGCCTTTGTGATTGTGGCGGATATTATGCTGGCTGGCATGGTGCTGTGTTTCCTGATCAAATGGGTCCGGGAGCACAGGAAGGACACGGGATATTTCCGGGTCAGCATGCTGTTTCTGGGCTTTATCGGCGGCTGTATCGCCTGCTCCAGCGTCACCATCCGGGTGGAAATGCGCTGGATCTACGTATCCTACGCCGCGTCCCTGCTGTATCTGGCCTGGATCTTCGGCGCCCTGACCGAGGGGATTCTCCAGAAGGGACTTCTGTCCTGGGCGGTTCACTATGTGGCCATGATTACGGCCTATGTGGTGCTGATGCTTCCGGTGGAGCTTTACGGCAGAAGCCTGTATCCCAATCTGTACTTCTGGCCGGACCAGCTGCGGTACAATTCCCTGGCGGAAGTAACTTACGGCGTATATGGGGACGGGCTGTTTGGGAAACATATTTACATCATCGGAAATGACTATGATATGAGTGACTTTACTGCGGAGACATTTTTCAAGGTCTTTGACAGGGAGCGGAAGGCAGAGGGTACCCAGGTTACCCATATAGACGATGTGCGGGACATCGGCCTGGTCACCGGGGACATGCTGGTGCTTCAGGAGGACCCGGCCCACAACCGGTTCCTGGATGTGACGGAGGCGGTGCGGCTTTTAAAATTCCGCAGCCTTTATGGCTATTACCCGGACAACTGGATGGATGAGCAGGCCCGGGTCCAGGTTATGGCCGGAAGCACCGGGGAGATCGGGATGAATTTTTACTATCCCAGGGAACTGACCAGCGACCAGTGGATCACCATCAGCGTCAACGGCGAGCCCCAGGTGTATCTGGAGATGGACGCGGACCAGAAGCAGGCCCAGGTCCAGGTGGAGCCCTATGAGACCGTGACCCTGGAGCTGGAGACCAATTTCTATGTGCCCCAGGCCCAGGAGCAGCGGGGGGAGAAGAAGCTGGCCGTGCTGGTAAGCTTTACGGCAGATTAACCGGGGCCGGTGAAAGGACGATTACATGAAACTGAAACGATGGATATACTACCTGCTTCCGGCTCTGGGGACATTGTTCTGCCTCTGGTACATTAAGGAAGCCACATGCGATATTGTATACACGGATTACATCCGGCTGGTGAACAAATACCTGCCGGATGTGTGGAGCGCGGAGAATTTCTTCCGGCCCGATGTGCTGACCCGGATTCCGGTCTGCTATCTGGGCCGGATCATCAATGTGTATTTCTTCAATTACAGCACCACCTTTGACATGGGGCTGGGAGCCCTGGGGCTGGGCCTTTCCGCCCTGGTTCTGGGCCGCTACTGTGACAAAAAGCAGGTGGGCCTGGTGTGGTTTTCCTTTCTCATGTTCCTGCTGTTCGGCTTAAATAAGTGGGAGATGCTTACCAACGGCAGCGGCTGGCCCCATTTTCTGGCTTTCGGATGCTTCTACTACCATTACCTGGTCTTTGACCGGGTACTGTACGGGGAAGAGAAGAAACACGACCGGATTCTGCTGCTGGCCCTTCCGGCATTGATCACCATTCTGGTTGCAGGCCCCTACTGTGCCGTGTACTCGGTGGTGCTGATTCTGTCCTGTGCCTTTGCCTGCTTAAGCGGGAGACTGGACAAGCGCTACTGTATGGCCGGAGTGGCCAGTGTGGTGATTCCGCTGCTTTTGTATATGTGGAGCAATTCCTACGCCTACGAGGACCACGACGGCGCCATCAAGATCAGCCTGGGGGAGATGTTTCTGGAGCGGCCGGAATTCTTCCCCAATTTCCTGGTCCGGTCCATGGCTTCCATGGTGGTGGGGGAGGAGACCATCCGGGAGCTGGTGGAAAAGGGGCTTCTGTCTGACAATGGGGTGTATCTCATGGGGGTGCTGCTGGCAGGGGGCTATCTGCTGGCCCTGTATCTCAATGTCCGGTGCCGGCTCTATGAGCGGACCCTGGTGCCACTGATGCTTTTATTTGCCGGTATGGGCAACCACGGGATCATCCTGGTCTCCCGGTATATCTTCGGCAGGGAGGAATACGGCATGAGCTCCCGCTACGCCCTCCAGTACCAGGCCGGAGTCCTGGGAATGGTGCTGACCTTTGCCCTGGTGTGGAAGGTGGCAGAGTGGAGCCGCATGGCCGTCCTGGCCTTTTGCCTGATGCTGCTCATCGGCCACGGCTACACCAATTACCGGGAGCTTCAGAAAGCACCCTACCGGGAGGAATACGGCGAGAACATTGCCCGTGCAGCCCTCCAGTATGAGATCTTAAGCGACGACGAGCTGCGCCGGACCTTCGACTACCGGGAAGGCCGGGAGGAAAGCGCCGCCGACGTGCGCCGGGCACTGGGGATTCTGAAAGAGCATGGGTGGAATGTGTTTGGAAGGCAGTAAGACAATGGTTCAATAAAATGGGAGGATACACATGAAAGTCGTAATTCTTGCAGGCGGCCTTGGGACCCGGATCACGGAGCAGAGCCATCTGAAACCAAAGCCTATGATCGAGATCGGCGAGAGACCGATTCTGTGGCACATTATGAAATACTACTCTGAGTTCGGATTTCACGATTTTATCATCTGCCTGGGCTATAAGCAGTATGTAGTGAAGGAATTTTTCGCAGACTATTTCCTGCACATGTCGGACGTGACCTTTGACCTGGCAGGCAACCGGATGGAGGTCCACAACAATTACTCCGAGCCCTGGAAGGTGACTCTGGTGGACACGGGCCTGCGGACCATGACCGGAGGCCGCATCCGGCGGATCCGGTCCTACATCGGGGAGGAGCCTTTTATGCTTACCTACGGCGACGGAGTGTGCAATGTGGATTTAAAGGCCCTGGAGCAGTTCCACAGAAGCCATGGCCGCACCGCCACCATCACCACCGTCAACATCGGCCAGCAGAAAGGCGTCCTGGATATTGACAAGGACAATGTGGTACGGTCCTTCCGGGAAAAGAAGGACAGGGACGGCACAGTGATCAACGGCGGCTTCATGGTGATGAATCCGGAGATATTCGGCTATCTGGAGGATGACACTACAGTTTTTGAGCAGGGCCCCATGCAGAAGCTGGCCGCAGAAGGGCAGCTGATGTCCTTCTACCATGACGGCTTCTGGCAGTGTATGGACACCCAGCGGGAGATGCAGAAGCTGGAAAGCCTGTGGCAGTCAGGCCAGGCTCCCTGGAAGATCTGGAAATAGGGAGACGGGCGGAAAATCGCAGCAGAAAGGGCGTTGCAAAGATGCTCTTGTTTGCATAAGCCCTTTCTGCTGCGATTTTCCATCGGGCGCCCGCCCGAAGCTTCTTGTCTCCGATGCTTTTCGGAGACAAGAAGATACCCGTCGGTAATATCACTACGAGAGGATGTTAAACCAAAATGTATAATCTGGAAACATGCAAAGAATTTTACCAGGGCCGCCGGGTCCTGGTTACCGGCCACACCGGTTTTAAGGGTGCCTGGCTGTGCCGGATTCTGGCCCTGGCCGGGGCCAAGGTTACCGGCTATGCCCTTAAGGCTCCTACAGACCCGTCCCTGGCAGACCTGGCAGGCCTGGGGGATTATGTGGATTCCGTTATTGGGGATGTGCGGGACCTGGAACATTTAAAGCAGGTCTTTGGGCAGGTACAGCCGGAGATCGTCCTGCACCTGGCCGCCCAGCCCATTGTGCGGGATTCCTACCGGGACCCGGTCTGCACCTATGAGACCAATGTTATGGGAACGGTCAACGTGCTGGAATGCGTCCGCCTGTTCCCCTGTGTCAGGTCCATGGTCAATGTGACCACGGACAAGGTCTACGAGAATAAAGAGTGGGAATACGGCTACCGGGAATGCGATCCCCTGGACGGCTACGATCCATACTCCAACAGCAAGTCCTGCTCCGAGCTGGTGACCCACAGCTACCAGAAATCCTTTTTCCAGGACGGGCGGTGCGCCATTTCCACGGCCCGTGCCGGCAATGTCATCGGCGGCGGGGATTTTGCCAATGACCGGATCATTCCCGACTGTGTCCGTGCCATGGCGGCAGGCCAGGAGATCGTGGTCCGCAATCCCTACTCCACCCGTCCCTTCCAGCATGTGCTGGAGCCGCTGTTTGCCTATCTCCAGATCGCACAGCGCCAGTATGGGGACGGCAGGTACCAGGGCTGCTACAACATCGGCCCGGACGAGTGCGACTGTGTGACCACCGGGGAGCTGGTGACCCTGTTCTGTGAACTGTGGGGCGGCCAGGCCCACTGGGTGAACCGTCACGACGGAGGCCCCCACGAGGCAAACTTTCTCAAGCTGGACTGCTCCAAAGTCAAGCATACCCTGGGCTGGAAACCCCGGTGGCACATCCGGGAGGCTCTGGAGGAGACTGTTGCCTGGTCCAGGGCATATCTGGCCGGGGAGGATGTGCTGGCAGTGATGGACCGGCAGATCCGGGCATACGGACTGGAATAATCAAAAATCTGCTATTAGACGGAGAACAATCATTATGGAAAAGACACAGCAGCAGGCCCGCCAGGAGATCCTTGACCTGGTAGCCGGATATTGCGAAACCTATCATATTAAAAATAAGAAACCCTATGAGGAAGGGGACCGGATTCCCTACGCCTCCCGGGTATATGACAGCCAGGAGATGGTGAACCTGGTGGACAGCGCCCTGGAGTTCTGGCTGACCTCCGGGCGGTACACCGATGAATTCGAGGGCAAGCTGGCAAAGTATCTGGGAGTAAAGTACTGCTCCCTGGTCAACTCCGGCTCCTCCGCCAACTTAGGCGCATTTATGGCCCTGACCTCCCCTCTCCTGGGAGAGCGCCAGATCCGTCCCGGGGATGAGGTGATCACCGTGGCCGCAGGCTTTCCCACCACCGTGACGCCGGTGATCCAGTATGGCGCCGTGCCGGTATTTGTGGACGTGACCATTCCCCAGTACAATATTGACGTGACCCGTCTGGAGGACGCCTGCTCGGACAAAACCAAAGCCGTCATGATCGCCCACACCCTGGGCAATCCCTTTGACTTAAAGGCCGTAAAGGCATTCTGTGACCGCTGCGGACTATGGCTGGTGGAGGACAACTGCGATGCCCTGGGCAGCCGGTATACCCTGGACGGCCAGGAGCATTTCACCGGAACCGTAGGCGACATCGGCACCTCCAGCTTCTATCCGCCCCATCATATGACCATGGGAGAAGGCGGCGCCATTTACACGGACAATCCCCTGCTTCACAAGATTATCCGTTCTTTCCGGGACTGGGGCCGGGACTGTGTCTGCCCTTCGGGCCGGGACAATCTGTGCGGCCACCGGTTTGACCGCCAGTACGGCCAGCTTCCCCTGGGCTATGACCACAAATATGTGTATTCCCACTTTGGCTACAATCTCAAGGCCACGGACATGCAGGCAGCCATTGGCTGTGCCCAGATCGACAAGTTTCCGGGCTTTGTTGAAAGGCGCCGCCACAACTTTAAGCGGCTGTGGAATGCCCTGGAAGATACCAGGGACAGGCTGATTCTGCCGGAAGCCTGCCCGGATTCCCGGCCAAGCTGGTTCGGCTTTCTCATAACCTGCCGGGAAGGCGTGGACCGGAATGCCCTTGTCCGGTATGTGGAGGAGAAAGGGGTTCAGACCCGGATGCTCTTTGCAGGCAACTTAACAAAGCATCCCTGCTTCGACCAGATGCGGGCTGCCCGGGAGGGCTACCGGATCGTGGGCGGCCTGGATGTGACAGACCGGATCATGCGGGATACCTTCTGGGTGGGAGTCTACCCGGGGATGACCGATGAGATGACGGATTATATGGCAAAGACCATTCATGAGGCGCTGGAAACATTATGAACCAATACGACCTGACCCAGGTTCACCGTGCGAACCTGACTATATTGAAAGAGATTGACCGGATCTGCCGGAAATATAAGATCCGGTACATGCTGGACGCCGGCACCCTTCTGGGTGCGGTCCGGCACCAGGGCTTTATCCCCTGGGACGACGACGCGGACGTGGCATTTACCCGGCCCAACTATGATGCCTTTATGAAGGTGGTCCGCCGGGAGCTGCCGGAGGGCATGGAGCTTCTGACCCCGGATTCCTTCCGGCGGGGCACCGCCTTCTATGACTTTACGGCCCGGATCATTTACAGGAACAGCCGGACCATGCAGGACTCGGAGGAAATGGACTACTATGAGGGAAAGCTGAATCACCTGTGGGTGGACCTGTTTACCATTGACCGGCTGCCCGGGAACAAGGCGGCATCCACTGTCACCCTGCTGATGCACAAGACCCTCTACGGCATGGCCATGGGCCACCGCCACCACCTGGATTACAGCAAATACAGCCTGTTCCACAAGCTGGCGGTCGGCGGGCTGGCTACCGTGGGAAAGGTGGTTCCCTTAAAGCTTATTTTCCGTCTCCAGCACCTGGTGGCTGTGAAAGACCGCCGGTGCAGAAGCTCTCTGCGCTACTACAGCAATTACCAGCCCGACTATCTCTATGTGACCCTTCAGAAGGAGTGGTGCCAGGAGGTGGTGGATCTGGATTTTGAAGATACGAAACTGATGGCCCCGAAGCACTGGGACCAGGTGCTGACCTGGATCTATGGGGACTACCGGAAGCTTCCGCCAAAAGACCAGCGGGTACCGTCCCACTCGGATATGCAGATCCGGGTGGATGATGGGCTGTCATAAAGGAGTGTTCCATGTGTAAGATGCTTTCCGTGGTAGTGTCTGTGTACAATGAGGAGCAGGCACTGCCCATGTTTTATAAAGCCGCCAGATCCGTCTTAGAGTCCCTGGACTGGGACTATGAGCTTTTGTTTGTCAACGACGGAAGCCAGGATGGCAGCATGGCGTATCTGCGCCGCCTTTCCCGGGAGGACCCCAGGGTGAAGGTGCTGGGATTTTCCAGGAATTTCGGCCACGAGGCGGCCATGATCGCAGGCATTGACCATGCTGCCGGGGACGCTATGGTCTGTATGGATGCAGATTTGCAGCACCCGCCGGAATGCCTGGTGGAGATTGTGAAGAAGCTGGAGGAAGGCTGCGGTGTCATCAGTATGGTCCGGACAAAGAATCCTTCCGCAGGCCTCATAAAGAACATTACCTCATCCGGGTTCTACGCCCTGATCAATACCCTGTCCGACGTGAAGTTTGAGCCCAATGCCTCCGACTTCTTCGCCGTCTCCCGGCAGGCAGCTGATGTGCTCCGGGAAAACTACCGGGAGCGGGTCCGCTTTCTCAGGGGGTATGTCCAGAGCATCGGCTTTCAGAAGGCGGTGATTACCTACGAGGCCGGGGACCGGGTGGCCGGAGAGAGCAAGTACAGCATCCGCAAGCTGCTGGCCTTCTCCGTCAATACCATTATGTGTTTTTCCAACCTGCCCTTAAAGTTAGGTATCTATGCAGGCATCCTGGCCGCCCTTATGGGGGTGGCGGTGATGGTCTACACCCTCCTGACCCGCCAGGGCGCCCCCAGCGGCTACACCACCATTGTGATCCTGAACTGCTTTATGTTTGCCATTCTCTTTATCATTGTCGGGATCATCGGGGAGTATATTGCGGTGCTGTTCAGCGAGCTGAAGGACAGGCCCATATATATTGTGGAGGAGAAGCGGAACCTGTAGTTCCCTACCTCCCCTCCAGATACGCCCCCGCATCCTTAAAAAAGCTGGCAATAATCAGTACCATGATTCCTCCCACCGGAAATGCCGCGATAATGGACACAGACTGAAGGCTGGCCATGGAGTTCTCGGAAAACAAAAGGGCAATGGGCAGCAGGATCAGGAACAGGGCCCAGAACAGCTTCACCCGTTTGTCCGGCACCTGGTCATGGTCCAGCTCCCTGTAGGAGTAGGAAGAGGCCACCAGGGTAATGGAATCAAAGGACGTGGAGTAGAAGGTGACCATACAGAGCACCAGCAGCACCAGCACCAGTCCGGGCAGAGGAAGCTGTTCCAGAATGGAGACAATGGCCCCATACAGGTCTGCGTCCAGGGCATAGGCTGCCATTATATCCAGCTTCCCGTGCATCTGCAGCCCCAGTCCGTAGTTGCCCAGAATGATAAAGGAGGTAAAGGTTCCGGCCAGCCCGTAAACGTATCCTCCCAGAATGGTCTGCCGGATGGTCCGCCCCTGGCTGATGGCTCCGATGAAAAAGGGCGTCGCAACACACCATACCATCCAGTAAGCCCAGTAGAAGATGGTCCAGTTCTGGGGAAAGGAGGACGTCCGCAGGGAATCGGTCCAGGTGGCCAGACCGATGAAATTCTGGGCTACGGTTCCCAGGGCCGTGATCCCGGTCTCCACAATGTAGCGGGTCTCCCCGCCCAGAAAGAACACATAGGCCAGCAGGGCAAAGAACAGATACATACAGCAGGATGCCGAGACCTGGATGCCCTTCATGCCAAAGCACACGGAGCAGGTATAGATGGCGCACACCACCACCAGCAGCCCGATACTGAGCATGGAAGACTGGGGAATGCCTGTGAGCCTGCTGATTACCTGGGCCAGCAGGGGCGTAGCCAGGGAAAAGGTAGTGGCCGTACCGGCCAGCAGGGCAAACACGGCTACCAGGTCAATGGCCTTTCCGGCCAGTCCGTCCACCCGGCTGCCAAGAAGCGCCCGGCAGGACTCGGAATATTTCTGCCGGTTTCTTTTGCGCACATGGATCATGAAGCCGAAGGCCGTACCCAGTACCATGTAGAATCCCCAGGGAATCGGACCCCAGTGGAACAGCGGATAGGCAGAGGCCCAGTCCTGGACACTGCCCAGCTCCCTGATCCGGGGTTCCGCGGCATAGAGCATCCACTCACAGCAGGAATAGAACAGAATATCCGCTGCCAGCCCTGCCGTGAAGATCATGGCTCCCCAGCTGAAATTGGAATATCTGGGCTTATCCTCCTGCCCCAGGCGGATCCGGCCATAGCGGGAAAATGCCATATATAAGGAACAGACAAAGACCCCCAGCCCTATGATCAGATAATAGCTTCCCAGAGTATCCCCCAGAAAGGCCCGGACCGCGGCAATGCAGCCGGAAGAAGTCCCCGGGTCCGCCACGAACCAGACGCACAGGGCAAGGATACAGAAAAAGGGAACCAGCGTGGTAAACCAGTCAATCTGGCGGTGCAGGGAAGGCTGCCTGCCGGATGTATTTGTATCGCGCATATCTCAATACCTCCTTACTTGAACATGTGGAAGCCCTGAATGTTCAAAAAATATTAAAATTGAAATATATTGAACATAATAACACATGGAATTTGAAAATGCAACCATTTCTGACGATTTTCTGACAAATCCCTAAAACCCCTATCAAAAACAAAAAGTCTCTGGTAAAATGTCTCTGTTGAAAACACAGCAGGAAACGGTTCAGGCAGGTCTGAGTGTCTGCAGAGGGTAAGCCTGTGTATAATGGAAGTCCGAACCAGAGTGATACGAGAGAGGTGTAGAATATGGAAAACAGAGGAAACAGGACATGGCTTGGAACGGTGCTGGCCGCTGGGCTGGCCATGTCTGCGGCTACGGCCCCCATGGCCGCCTATGCGGCCCCGCAGAGTGTGACGGCATATGCCGTGATAGAAGGGGGGGACAGTACCCTGGAAGGAGACGGCGCCATACAGGCAAGAACCATAGGCATTCCGGCATTTCCCGGCAGTATCCGGAATACGGTATCCGGAGTGCCGGAAGCTCCCGGCGGAGTCCAGTCCGCATCCGTGGGCACCCCGGAAGCCCCCGGCGGAGTCCAGCCTGTATCCGGCGGCACTCCGGAAGCCTCCGGCGGAGTCCAGCCCGTATCCGGAGGCACCCCGGAGGCTCCCGGCGTGGTCCAGCCCGTATCCGGAGGCACCCCGGTGTCCCCGGCGGAAATCCAGCCTGCCTCCGGCCTCACCAGCACCGGTACCGTTACCGCAGGCCAGACCCAGCCCCAGAACCCGGGCCCTTCCACCTACGGCACCATTGTCACCGAAGGTGAGAAGTCCGCTCCGCCCCAGGATGCCATTTTAGGCGGCGCTACCCTGACCATGTTAAAGTCCCAGAGTGAGAGCCAGATGCTCTCCGTGCTTCTGGAAACCAGCCAGGGAAGCCTGATTGTGGTGGACGGCGGCCTGGGGGCCGACGCAGCCTACCTGCGCAGCCAGATCCAGGCCAGAGGCGGTCGTGTGGCTGCCTGGCTGATCACCCATCCCCACGGGGACCATGCAGGCGCCCTGTACCAGATCCTTCAGGACGAGGCAGCGGGACAGGCCTCCGGCATCACCATCGACGGCATTTACTACTCCTTTGCCGCACCGGAGTGGTACACGGTCCATGATCCGGCGGAGGTGACCATGGCCCACAGCATCATCGGCACCTTTGCCGGTCTTCCCCAGACCATGCTTCACCAGGTCAGCCGGGGCCAGACCATCCAGGTGGACGACGTGACCATCCAGGTGATGAATGACCGGTATGAACTGGGCAGCAGCAAAGGAAACAACGCAGGCATTGTGTACAAAGCCTATGTCAACGGCAGATCCATTCTCTTCCTGGGGGATATGGCCGAGGAAGGAGGCAACCGGCTGCTGGCGGAAGCAGGCCCGGAAGCCCTTAAGTCCGACATTGTCCAGATGGCCCACCATGGCCAGAACGGGGTCAGCGAGGCCGTGTACCAGGCCATCCGCCCCAGCATCTGCCTGTGGCCCACTCCCCAGTGGCTCTGGGACAATTCCGGCGCCCGGTACACCATACCAGCTACCAAGACCTGGATGGGCCGCCTGGGCGTCCAGCTTCACTACTGTACCAAAGACGGGGACCAGGTGATCCGCTAGTGCAACGATGTACTAGTCTTCCACATGGAGCCCGCTGTGATAGGAGTAGCTGCCCAGCTCATCTAAAAGCCGCAGGACCTCCAGCCGGGGGGCATTGCGGGAGCCGATGATATCGTTGTTGAGAATTCCGTACACACTGCTGCAGCGGGCCAGGCACTGGCGGAACAGCTCCGGGAAGGAGGCCTGGGACGCCAGCCGCCGGTCCCAGGGATTGCACCAGGTCTCATGGTCCAGATTCAGACTCTGGCGGGGATCGGAGATATCATCGGTAACCAGCTTGGTGGAAGCCACCGGATTGTTCAGGAAGAGCTGCTCCACAAAGGCAATTTTGTCCCGCTTGGACCCCTTGGGGTCCGCCAGGGTCCGGCAGCCGAACCGCAGCGCCATGATGGACCGGTACACCATGCTGGATGAGACCTGGAAGTTGTTGCTGTAGGTAATGGGATAATAGGTCTCATTGATAATGTCCGCAAGAAAACGGGAGATAAACTGCATCTCCATGCCGTTAAGGCAGATCGTAGCCGTCTGGTTGAACTGGGACGGCTTTTTCTTTTTGTATTTCCACAGAAGAATGGCGTCCAGGTCATTCTCCAGGGCCGCATGGCGCCCGTGGGCCTGGGAAGTAGGCGCTTTGGCATCATAGCCGATGCGCCCGTACACGTAGGGGTGGCAGATGGAATCCCCGATGTAATGGCACAGATACCCGCAGAAATAGGCCAGCCCCTCCTCCCGCTGCTGCCGGGAATCAATCTCCGCCAGCCCTTTCAGATAGTTGGCAAAGAAATCCCGGATATGGTGCTCATGCATGTAGGACCCTACATTGCGGTAATCCCGGTGGCGCAGCACGGGAATGTAATAGAAAAATATATCCGGCCCCTGGAGTCCTAACTGGTACAGCCACCGGTATTTGGAAATAATATATTTCAGTGAATTGGCCGGAAGGTCATTGTAAGCCTTCATGCCGAGAATGTAGTGGGTAGTAAAACCTGGCATTTGAAATCCCCCGTTTCTTTTCCATGTGCCGCAGCCTAATAGCCAGCAAAAAAAGAAGGCGCAGAAAGGCTCCGGAGCAGAAATATGGTCTGTCTATAGTTACTATACTACAGAATTCACGAAAATACGAGATGTAAGCTGCTGGATGCGATTTTTTTGTTACTATTCACGGGGGGGAATCTTCTTGTCCGGCTATGCCGGACAAGAAGCATCGGGCGTCCGCCCGATGTGGA
>CAJTOV010000021.1 GCA_910577765.1 uncultured Lachnospiraceae bacterium | reverse complement strand
AGCTGCTAACCAGAATCGAACTGGTGACCTCAACATTACCAATGTTGCGCACTACCGACTGTGCTATAGCAGCTTGTTGATGAACCTTAGATATAGTACCATGGTATCCTGATTTTGTCAACACGATTTTTAATTTTTCTTTGTCCTTGTGGCACCCGCCGGTTTTCTCCCACATACAGTAAATTAAAAAAGCAGCGAGGTATTTCTATGGCTGAAAATGATTCCCATTACAATGGCGTAACCGATACAACAGTAGACCAGAATAACGGCCAGGAGGCTGTGGCCGGAAGTCCCGGGGCTGCGGTCCCCCTTCCTGACTTTGAGGAAGGCCCGCCGGCCTATCCGGGCAATGACGGCAGTACATCTGCATCCGGCGGGGACGCGGTGATCCCCCTGCCCTTCCCGGGCGAAGGCGGTCCTGTCTATCCCGGCAATGACAATACTCCGGTGATTCCCCTGCCCTTCCCCGGGGAAGGCGGCCCCGTGTATCCCGGCAACAACAACCATATTCCCACGGTTCCCCTTCCTTTCCCGGGGGAAGGCGGCCCTGTGTATCCCGGCAACAACAACCACATTCCCACGGTTCCCCTGCCCTTCCCGGGGGAAGGCGGTCCCGTGTACCCCGGCAACAACACCTGCTTCGGCGGATGCTTCCCCTTCTGTTCCGGCTGCCAGACCATTTCCCCCCAGTATTACGGGCAGGTCCGGTTTCTGAACGCATCCACCAACTCCTTCCAGGTGAATATCAGTATTGATAATACAACCTATGCAGCAGGCTCCCGGTTCGGAACCATTTCCGGTTATGAATGGATTGCCGACGGCTTCCATACGGTTACCGTGCGCCGGGCCAGCGGGCTCCGCTCCATTCTGCTGCAGCAGACCTTCCCCTTTACTGCCGGCCAGAAGGTTACCTTTGTCCTGACCGACGCGGCGCCGGGGGGCCTGGATCTGGTTCGGGTCATGGATACGGGCTGCAACAACCTGCCTGTAAACTCCGGGTGCTTCCGTTTTGCCAACATGACCCACAGCGGCTCCTCCTATGACCTGCTGCTGACCGGAGGCTCCACCGTGTTCCGGAATGTAGGCTTCCAGAAGGTCAGTCCCTACAAGCAGGCCGTAGCCGGCTCCTACCGGTTCACCATCACCCGCTCCAACTCCTACGGTTTCATCCAGGAGCTTCCTGTGATCGTCATCGGAGCCGTCACCGGCTCCCTGGGAATCAGCAATCCGGTGCTGACCTTCGATACATCCATCGGGGCCGGCAGAAACTACACCGCCTATTTCATCGGCAATACCTGGTCCAATTACAATCTCCAGGTAATGACGGTAATGGATTAATACCCAAAACCAGCCGGGAACCACTGAAAAACGGCTTCACAGACCCTGGAAAACTACTCTGACAGCTCCCGGAGACTCTCCCGCAGAACCCTGCTGGAGGCTTCAAACTGCTGTAACTCCTCCTGGGTCAGGTTCAGCTGCAATACCCGCTGCACCCCGTTCTGGTTGATGATGCAGGGCACGCCGGTGAAGATTCCGGTCTGGCCGTATTCCCCGCAAAGAAAGGCGGATACGGTGAGAACACTGTTCTCATCCCCAAAGACGGCTTTGGTAATCCGGGCCATGGCCATACCGATTCCGTAATAGGTAGCCCGTTTTGCCTCAATGATCCGGTAGGCGGCCCCTCTCACCTCCTGGGAAATCCGGTCCAGCTCTTCCATCTGGACCGGATTTTCACTGCCGCCCTTACCCAGAATATCGCAGATGGGCCTGGTGGCAATCATGGCCTGGCTCCAGGGCACAAATTCACTGTCCCCGTGCTCCCCCATAACATAGGCATGGATATTGCGGGGGTCCACATGAAGGTATTCCCCCAGAAGATACCGCAGCCTGGCCGTATCCAGGGCTGTGCCGGTGCCCAGCACCCGTCTGGGATTAAAGCCCGAAAGCTGGCAGGCAATCTGTGCCATTAAGTCTACAGGATTGCTGGCCACCAGAAATAGGCCGTTAAAGCCGGATTCCACCACCGGCCGGATCACGGAACGGAACACCTCCTTGTTCCGTTTCAGAAGCTCCAGCCGGGACTCCCCCACCTTCTGGGCAACTCCGGCACAGATCACCGCAATATCCGCATCCTGGCAGTCCGGGTAATCCCCGGCATAGATCTTCATGTGGGAACCGGAAAAGGCAAGCCCATGGTTTAAATCCATGGCCTCGCCTTCTGCCCGCTTTTTGTCAATATCAATGAGAACCAGCTCGTCACAGATATTCTGGTTTAACAGACAGTAGGCATAGCTCATGCCTACCATCCCGGTTCCGATCAGTACAACCTTCCGTTTCTCTGTTTTCATTGTGGCGCCTCCTGGAGTTTTTGATTATTGTGTCCAGGGGAGCCGGAAATATACGCGCGGCCCAGATTCCCGCCAGGCCCGCCGCCGTCCTGCCAGTTGACCGCCGGGTGATTACACCGACAGTCTGGCCAGCTTCTTCTCCATAAGCTCGCTGTTGTTGCTGTGGACAATGGCATCGTCCTTGGTGATCAGCTTCTGCCGGTACAGTTCTATAAGGCTGTTGTCCATGGTAGCCATACCTTCCTCCTGGGAGGTGGCGATCACATTGTCGATCTGGTGAATCTTGGATTCCCGGATCAGGTTGCGGATGGCATTGTTGAAGAACATGATCTCAAATGCCGGGTGCTCCTTTCCGTCGGTTCCGGGAATCAGCTGCTGGGACACCACCGCCTGCATGACCATGGAAAGCTGGGTGCGGACCTGCTGCTGCTGGTTAGGCGGAAAGCTGTCGATAATACGGTCAATGGTATTGGCCGCCCCTACCGTATGGAGGGTGGAAATCACCAGATGTCCGGTCTCCGCCGCGGTCATGGCCGTCTTAATGGTCTCCTCGTCGCGCATCTCCCCGACCAGAATCACATCCGGCGCCTGGCGCAGGGCAGCCCGCAGTCCGCTTACATAGGTTTCCGTATCCGTGACGATCTCCCTCTGGGTCACCACACTCTGGTTGTGGCGGTGGAGATACTCAATGGGGTCCTCCAGGGTGATCACGTGGGCATTGCGGGTACGGTTGATCTCGTCGATGATGCAGGCCAGCGTGGTACTCTTGCCGCTTCCCGCCGGTCCGGTTACCAGAACAAAGCCCTTGGTCATCCGGGCGATCTCAATGACCTTTTCGGGAATATGCAGGCTCTCAAAATTCGGCAGATCAAAGGTAATCACACGGATAATGGCTGCCAGGGAACCCCTCTGCCGGAACACATTGGCACGGAACCTGGACAGTCCCGGAATCGCCATGGAGAAATCATCATCCCCCAGCCGCAGAACCCGGTTCATATCCCTGTCTCCGGCCATATGGTAAAAGTCCCTGATAATGGCCTCCATCTCCTTGGGGAAAATCTTCTCCGTGCCGTAATTGAGGATTCTCCCCCCTACCCGGTACGCCGCCGGCATACCGGGAATCAGAAAAATATCTGCAGCTTCCTTGTCCACCGCAGTGCGGAGGATCTCTTCGATATTCATACCAGTCTCCATTCCGCCGCCATACCGGCGGCACACATATCATTACATCTGACCGTCCCAGACCTTCATGGACTGGTCGATCTCATACTCTTCCCTATTATACACCTTCCAGGTAAGAATCCGGCAGGTCCCCTCTGTCCAGTCTGCCTGGACCCGGATCTGCAGTGCCTGGCCTGCGTGCATGGCAATCTCCGTCAGAAACACATCCTCCTGACGGTCATAATAATCCTTCCACTCCTCGGTTACCAGGGCTTTTAAGTCTCCTCCCCTGGCCGAAGCCGCCGCCTGCCGGATACTGGTATCCAGCTGCCGCAAAAATTCATTGCCCAGACTGTCTGCCCGGTAATACTCCTTCACCGCATCCCCGTTCCGGTCCGAAAGCAGGGAATCGCTCTTGGCGTTGCCCAGGGACAGAAGGCTGAATGTCGCCAGACAAAGCACGATAAAGATTACGATCAGCGTGGAACTGCCGATATTGGCCTTCCGGCGTATCTCCTGACTGGCCATGTCCTCTCCTCCTTACTCACTCCTGTTCTCCCGGCACATACCGGGATGCCTCCAGCTCAAACAGCGGCTCCCCGGGTGAGGAGGAACGCATCAGGTCCGTATAGTAGCCGATGGTCACCTTTCCCTGCTCCAGCTCCCCAAAACCGCCGGACAGCTGGAAGATTCCGTAGTAAACCGCGGTTCCCTGTTTTTCCGCTTCCTCCCCCAGGGGATTCCAGTCCCTGTCCCAGTATATCCCATACAAAGTCTGGGGGGTGCCGGTCCCATAAGGATGCAGCTTCATCCGTGCCTGAAGCCCCTCAATATTCTCTGCCTTCCAGATCTCCACCACACTCTGGGCCGCACTGACCGCGTTGTTGGAATCCTTGGCCAGACGGCTCATATGGTCCGACCTGGCAAAGGCCAGAATGCAGGTGGAGGCACAGAGCATAAAGAAGAAAACGGCAACGATCATCTCCATCAGAAACAGTCCGGAACTGCTCTTTCTATTCATAATCTTCCTCCGTACTCCGAATGGCCAGCATCAGTCTGCCGCCTCCCTCCCCGGCAGTCTCCACCCTCAGGAGCCTGCCTTCCTGGGAGAAGGAAAGACCCTCGCATTCCATAATCCCGATTCCGTCGCTGAGCCCCAGGCCGCTGTCCGCACTGGTAAACAGCTCCCGGATACTTCCGTCATAATAATAGATCCAGCTAAGGTATTCATCCCCGTCCAGCACCTGGCGCATCTCCAGAACCGACGTTCCGTCAATCTCCCGGACACTGAGCCCTCCGGCCTGGTCACTCTGGCGGACCTTGTTGGCTATATACTGAAGCGCCACGCTTCCGGTATAGTTATCCGCCATGCGGGAGCTGATATTTTCATAGACCTTCCCGCCGGTCAGCACGGTAAACAGTGCACATAATACAAAAACCAGAAAAAGCAGCATGGTAAACAAAGTACCTGCGATCTGCCCTTTCCCCTGGGCCTTCTGCTGCACGCTCTCCCCTCCTTATCTCCAGAACAGACACGCTTACGGCTCCTCCACCGGAATCACGGTAATATCCGGCATCAGGTTGGAGGCAAAGCCGCTGTAGAATACGTTGTACCGCTCCTCATCAATCTGAATTCCGTACCGCTCCTCCAGATAAGCCACACTGGGGGGATACCGCCCCTCAATGGCATAGCACTGGACACAGGCCCGGGTGATTCCCTGCCTTAAGGTCTCGGCGCCTTCTGTCTCGGCGCGGTTTAAAAGGGAGGTGATCCCGTTGATAAACAGGCCCACCACAATGCCGAATGCTGCCGCCGCGCCCAGGCAGCCGGCCACAAATTTCCAGTCCGTCTTCCGCTTCATAATCTGCCTTATTCCTCCAGGTTCCCCCAGGCCGCCCTCAGGCTTCCTGCATTCATCCCGCAACCGTGTTGTATCAGTCTCCGCGTCATCCGATCCCTGCCAGCACGCCTGCCAGAGGCAGCATGACGGACAGAAGGATCAGACCCACCACAATGGCCAGGACCGCCACCATGGTAGGCTCGATCCGTGCGATCATGTTGTCAATGGAGGTGTCGGCCTGCTGCTCATAATCGTTGGAAATATCCGCCATAACGTCGTCCAGCCGTCCGCTGCGGGTGCCGATCTTGATCATCTGCACATGGAACCCGCTGAACAGTCCGGTTTTCTTCATGGCCTCGAAATAAGGGGTTCCCACCTGCAGCTCCTCGGCACAGGCATGGATGGTCTTTGCGATCTTCTCGTTATTGACCAGCTCCTCCGCCAGCTCCATCCCCTTCTCCAGTTCCATACCGCTTTTCAACGTCAGTGCCAGCACGGAAGTAAAGCGTCTCTGGGCTACCATCAGGGCTGTCTTATTGTTCCGCTTCACCCACTCCTTCACCCGCTCGGCCCAGGCAAAAGCATGGCCGGAGCCGGAGGCCAGGGCCGCGGCTCCCACCACCAGGGCCAGCACCACGAACACCACCAGGGCCGCGCCGCTGAATATTCCCCCGAACCGGGACGCTGCCAGGGAAAGAGGGGAAAGCTGGACTCCCAGCTGGGAATAAACCTGCTCAAAGATGGGCATGACCTTTGTAAACAGCACAAACAGCACCACCAGAAGCATGGCGCACATCATAACCGGATAGGTAATGGCATTGCGGATATTCTTTGCCATAAGATATTCTTTCTCGTAATAGACGGAAAGCTCCTCCATCATCTGGTCCAGGGTTCCTGTCTGCTGGCCCAGCTTTGCCATCTTCACCACATAATCCGGGAACCCTTTGGCATTCTCCAGGGCCACATGGAAGGGGCTGCCCAGCTCCACATCCTCGGAAAGCTCCTTTAAGAGCTTTTTCTCCCGCTCACTGGAAGCGTCATCCGCCATAATGGAAAGGCCCTCGTCCAGGGGCACAGCCGCTTTCAGAAGCAGGGATACCTGCAGGCAGAAGGCGGACAGCTCCCTGCCGGAATATACACTTTCTGCTTTTTCTTTCATCTCTGTCCTCCACCAATGTATACGTCTGCACCGGAGCGGTTCCGGCAATGCCGGAACCGTCATCTGTTACCCGGCCGGTGCGTCTGTCATTAATAAGAATATTTGGCCTGGTAATTGGAAGCGTTGCCGATGTACTGGCGGACCTCCTCGCTCTTGCCGCCGGAAGACATGAAAGTGGGGTCCATCAGGGACCACTTCTGTCCGTCGAAATAGATGGCATTGTCCACCCAGCCCACATTGGTAATGTAGACATTGACCCAGGCATGGTAAGCGCTTCCTGTATAGCCTACTACCAGCTTGGTGGGGATGTTCTGGGTCCGCAGCATGGCCGTCATCAGGGCCGCATAGTCAAAACAGATGCCGGTCTTTGCCGCCAGCACCGCATCAATGTTGGGCAGGTATCCGCTCTGGACCGACTGGGCCTTGGCCACGTCATAGGTCAGGTTATCCACCACATAATGGAACACATTGGTCACAATTCCGATTTCGTCTGCCGCGCCGGCTGCCACCTGGGCTCCTACCTGGACCGCTGCGTTGCCCTCGTTAAAATTCACATACTGGTTGGGGTAGAGAAAGGGCAGAAACTGGTCAGCCAGGGACACGGAAATATCCTTGCTGAATGCCTGGGCATACTGGTTGCCGGAGACATTTTCAAAGACCTTCACCGAATACGTGCCGTTGCCTTCGGAGAAGGGGAATACCTCATAGGCATCCCGGGCGTTTAAGTCATAGGTGTAGGTGACCCCGCCCTTGGTGATCTGGACCTTAATCCGCTCCTTGCCGCCGCTATAGCGGATCATCACATAGCCCTGGGATACATTGGAAGCATCCACCAGCACCTTGCCGTTTTCATAGGTGGTGGTCCCGCTGGCCGCAGGCACCCGTACATTGGCTGCCTGGGCCGTCAGGGGAGATACCAGGGTCCCCATGGCAATCCCCAATGCCAGCGTCACTGCCCAGGCTTTTTTCAAAAAATTTTCTTTTCTGATCATATCGGTTTAACCTCACTTTCTATCAATCATATCCGGCAGCTTCCCGGATTCCGGTTGGCCGGCAGGCCAAAGGCCCCGGTCCGGCAGCGGCTTCCCTACTGCATCCGCTGCCGTACAATCTCGTAGGCCAGCACCCCGGCTGCCACAGACGCATTGAGGGAGTCCAGATTTCCCTTCATGGGAATGGCTGCCGTCATATCGCATTTTTCCTGCACCAGTCTGCTGACACCGCTGCCTTCGCTGCCTACTACCAGCCCTATGGGACCGGTAAGATTCAGCCGGTACATCAGTTCCCCTGCCATGTCTGCACAGACGAACCACATGCCTTCTTTTTTGAGATTCTCTATGGTGGCGGCCAGATTGGTCACCTTGGCTACGGGGGTATAGTTGAGGGCCCCGGCTGAGGTTCTGGCCACGGTGGCGGTAAGTCCCGCTGCCCGGTGTTTGGGGATAATGACCCCGTGGGCGCCTGCCAGGTTGGCGGTCCGGATAATGGCCCCTAAGTTGTGGGGGTCCTCAATCCCGTCCAGCAGAAAGAGAAACGGCGGTTCCTTCCGGTCCTTTGCCGCCTGGAGAATCTCCTCCACGGAAGCATATGTATAGGCGGCTGCCATGGCAATGACCCCCTGGTGCTTCCCGGTCTCCGACATCTGGTCCAGACGCTCCTTTGCCACATACTGGATAATGGTATCCTGCTTTCTGGCTTCCCGGGTGATGCTGAGGACCGGTCCGTCCTTGCAGCCGTCCTGGACAAACAGCTTATCCACGGTTTTCCCGGAACGGAAAGCCTCCAGAACCGCATTGCGTCCCTCGATTGTCAGTTCTTCATATCTCATACAAGTTCTCCCATCTTCTCCAGACCCATGTGGACCAGATGCAGCAGGCGCTCATAGCGGCCTGTCAGGTACAGATACCCTACCAGAGCTTCAAAGCCTGTGGCCATACGGTAGTCTGCCATGGTGGCATGTTTGGCCATGGTAACGGTCTTGGCATTGCGGCCGCGCTTGTACACGGCCAGCTCCTCCGGCGTAAGCTCCTCCCCCAGGGACCGCACCAGGCTGGCCTGGGTCTGGGCTTTCACCAGTTCCGCACTCTTCTTGTGCATCTTGGATACCTGCATACTTCCCTGGTTCACCACCCGGGTGCGGATGAACAGTTCATAGACCGCATCCCCGATATAAGCCAGCACCAGAGGCGAGTAAGTGCAGAGGTCCATGTCCCGGAGCTTTAATTCCCGGGCCATCAGTTCCCGGAAATCCCGGCCTGCCGGCTCACCGGTCTGTGGTGTCTTTATGCTCTCTTCCATTTTACCCCTTCTCTGGTATCCTCCAGAAGGATTCCCATATCCAGAAGCTGCTGGCGGATCTGGTCTGCCAGGGCAAAGTTTTTCTCCTTCCGGGCCTGCTGTCTCCGGGCGATCAGGGCCTCCACCTCTCCGTCCAGCACTTCCGTTTTCCGCTCTGTCAGGACACCCAGCACATCGCACAGCTTCTTTATGGTGGTGGCCAGGTACTCCACATAGGGCCTGCTGCTGTCCCCGGATACCGTGGCATTGGCCAGCTTCACCAGCTCGAAAATGGCGGCAATGGCGTCGGCTGTATTAAAGTCATCCTCCATGGCAGCCTCATACTTGGCCACCAGTCCCCTGGCGGACTCCAGATTCCCTTCCTCTTCTGCTGTCACCGTCTCCCCCAGGGCCTTCTGCCCTGCATCCTTAAGCCGCTCCACCCCGGTCAGGATACGCTCCAGGCCATTGCGGGAAGCTTCCATCAGCTCCGCGCTGAAGTTCAAGGGGCTCCGGTAATGGGCGCTGAGCATGAAGAACCGCAGAACCTGCAGATCATACTTCTCCCCTACCTCCCGGACGGTAAAGAAATTCCCCAGGGATTTGGACATCTTCCGGTTGTCAATATTTAAGAATGCATTGTGCATCCAGTAGGTGGCAAAGGGCTTTCCGTTGGCAGCCTCCGACTGGGCGATCTCATTCTCATGGTGGGGGAATACCAGGTCTTCCCCGCCGGCGTGAATGTCGATCTGCTCTCCCAGGTATTTTCTGGACATAACCGAACACTCGATATGCCAGCCGGGACGGCCCTGGCACCAGGGCGACTCCCAGAAAGGCTCCCCTTCCTTCTTGGGTTTCCAGAGAACGAAATCCGAAGGGTCCTCCTTGCCTTCCTCCCCGGTGACCTTGATCTCCCGGAAGCCGGACTGGAGTTCGTCCAGATTCTTGTGGGACAGCTTGCCGTAGCCGGGGAAGGATTTGGTGCGGAAATATACGGTTCCGTCCTGGGCTGCATAGGCATGGCCCTTGTCTATAAGGGTCCGGATCATCTCCAGCATCCCGTCAATCTCCTGGGTGGCCTGGGGATGGGTGGTGGCCGGCTTCACATTCATGGACTCCATATCCTTTTTGCACTCTGCAATATAGCGCCGGGAAATGGTGTCGGAGTCCACGCCTTCCTCCAGGGCTTTTTTGATGATCTTGTCGTCCACATCAGTAAAATTGGACACATAGTTGACTTCATAGCCTTTGTACTCAAAATACCGGCGCACCGTGTCAAAGACGATCATGGGGCGGGCATTGCCGATGTGAATATAGTTGTACACCGTGGGGCCGCACACATACATACGGACCTTTCCCGGCTCCAGAGGGACAAACTCCTCCTTGGATTTTGACAATGTGTTGAATATCTTCATGGTTCTCTCCTTCTTGCATTCTATGCCCACGCGGCAGAATGTGCCACGGACCATACCATTCCCGGCTATTCTGCCGTGTTCCTGGCCCGGCCTTCCTGACAGCCGGCTGTGCAGGACTGGCCCTGGCAGCCCGGGCAGCCGCAGCTCCCTGTCCGGTCATCCACACACAAATCCCGGACCCTGGCAAGCAGTGCCACGGCCTGGGCGGCCATGCCCTCACCGCTGCCGGTAAAGCCTAAGCCTTCCTCCGTGGTAGCCTTGACACTGACCTGGCTTTCCTCCAGGTGAAGGGCACGGGCAATATTGGCAGCCATCCCGGGCCGGTAAGGCGCCAGCTTTGGCTGCTGGGCAATAATGGTGGCGTCAATGTTCTCAATCAGATAGCCTTCCTCCTCCAGAAGCTTCCCTACCTGCTCCAGCAAAGCAATGCTGGAGATTCCCTTATACCGGGGATCTGAATCCGGGAAATGCTGGCCGATATCTCCCAGGGCTCCCGCCCCCAGAAGAGCGTCCATGACAGCGTGGACCAGCACATCCGCATCCGAGTGGCCCAGCAGTCCCTTTTCGTAAGGCACCTCCACGCCGCCCAGAATCAGCTTCCTGCCCTCCGTAAGACGGTGGACATCGTATCCCTGCCCGATTCTCATGTCTGTCTCCTTCCATTTGCAGGCTACATGACCAGCCGCACCTTTCTGCCGATACACCGCAGATGAATGTCCTTCTGGCTGTAGCAGTTCTCCCCGTCCGTATGGACACACACCGGACTCTCCATATGGACCTGCAGTTCCTGACACTGGTAGAACCGCACGCCCCGGTGACGGCCTATACGCCCAAACAGCGCATCTGCCATAATGGGCAGCAGCTGCCGCCTGACGGAATTGTGTACCACACAGATCTCCAGAAACCCGTCGCTGCCGTCAGCCGCCGGAGCCAGCTTAAGGCCTGCTCCCTCAAAAGGCTGGATGTGGGCGGAGATAAAATAAATGTGGTTGAATTCGATCTTCCTGCTTCCGTCCAGCACCAGATAGCCCTTCACCGGTCTGGCACAGAGAGTCTGGACAATGCCTTTCAGAATAAAGTCCAGCCGCCCGGGAAGTCGGGGCCATCTGCCCTGGGATTCCTGGGCAGCCAGCATACGCTGGCACACCTGCGCATCCAGGCCGATGCCGCAGCTGATGAGAAAGCGGCGGTGAACCGGCTGTCCGCACTCATAGGATAATATACCATAATCCAGTTGTTTGACAATCTTTCCTTCCAGAATCCGTTTCAGTCCCCGCGCCGGGTCCTTCGGCAATTTCAGGCTTCTGGCAAGATTACTCCCTATTCCTGCCGGAATGTACCCCAGGGTCACCGGACCACGGAATGACAGCCCGTTGATGACCTCGTTCAGCGTACCGTCCCCGCCCACCGCAACGATGGTTCTGGACTCTGCCCCACGCTCCGTCAGACCTGCCGTTATCCGGGCGGCATCCCCGGTCTTCTCAGTCACGGATACTTCGTACTCCAGTCCGGTATGCTGTAAGCGGCTTTCCAGTTTCTTCCATATCTTTTCTCCGCGTCCCCTGCCGGCTCCTGGATTCACGATAAAATAATACATGGAAACCTCCAAAATTTTTCTATCTTAGAGTATACCATAAAATCCGAAAAACACCTACCAAAATTTCTATAAAAAAGAACCAGCCTCCCTGCTGGTTCTCCACTGGTTCCTTTTTCTATCCCAGGGCCTTCTGGCGCACGGGTCTGTGTCCGGAAGCGTAGACACTGCCGTAGACAAAGGGATAAATTGCATAGGCCAGAAGCACTGCCCCTGCCACATCCATGACGGAATGCTGCTTTAAGCAGACTGTGGACATACAGATCAGCACCATCAGCCCCAGGGAAACATTCCTGATCCCTTTATACTTTTCCAGCCGCCCGCTGTGGGCCACCGCACAGTGTACCCCTACGGAATTGTATACATGAATACTGGGGAACACGTTGGTGGGCGTATCCGCAATATGAATTCTGTGTACCAGCCAGCTGCACAAATTCTTTCCCGGGTCCACTTCCGTCCGCAGATCCGTCCCATTGGGGAAAAAGGTGCAGATCGTCAGGCAGATGGTCATTCCCACGAACAGGAAGGTGCACAGCCGGTAATAATCCTGCCGGTCCGCAAAGAAAAAATATACCATGGCCCCGCCTACATAGAAAAACCACAAAAGGTATGGGATAATAAAATATTCACTGAACGGAATGGCATCATCCAGAGCCACATGCATATTGGTATAATCCTTCTGAACGGTTCGTTCCAGATAAAAGAACCACGGCAGATAAATCAGCCAATAGCACAAAAGCCAGGCGTGCCTATATTTCTTTAATAGCTTTTTCACTTGACACCCCTTCTCTCAATTTTCAAACGGATTATAGCATATCCTTCCAGGAAGCACAAGCCAGTTTAGAAAATGTTCAGACTTTTTAAGGTTACCGTAACTTCATTATATGCGGTTTTGTAAAAAATAAACCTGCGGACGGTTCAGTCTGTCCGCAGGCTTCCGTAAAAACAAAAATTCAGTACCGTATACACAGTACTGAATTCCAGTAGCGGAAGGGAGATTTGAACTCTCGACACCACGGGTATGAACCGTGTGCTCTAGCCAACTGAGCTATTCCGCCTTATTTTCTGCAGTTCCTTACTCAAGACTGCCTATGTAGTATAATCCCTATTGTCTCAATTGTCAATACTTTTTCTACAATATTTTTAAATTTTTACCAGGCGGGGGGGGTAACAGTTCCGATACCCCTTGAACTGTTGCAGGCGGGAACCGTGGGACAGTCCGGCGGCTTTCACTTCTGCCCCTTCCCTGCCTGCCGTGGCCGTGTCCCATTCCCGGACATTCTCCCCGGCCGCAGAATCCGCTGTCTGCCAGTTCCCCGTCCGGGTCTGCCCAGACACTGCCCGGTGCCAGATATTCGATCCGCTCCCGGATCTCCCGCATGGACATACCCCGGATTTCCTCCGGCGTGATCCCCGGCTCCAGCTTCTGAAGCTCCAGAAATGCCCGGTATTTTCCGTAGGAAAGTCCCTCCTTGTGGGCTCCGGTCACCATGTTCCTGGCTTTCAAAGGAAACGGAACTAAGGACATATTTCAAAAACACGGTTTGAAATATATCCTCAGTGTCGGCATAATTTTTCAGATGTATCATACAGAGCCGCCGAACGGTGTCAGAATGCCGTTCCATTGCCCTGTTGACCTCTTCTTCGCTCCGCATAGCAGGACCTCGTCTGTGTTATCTCCTGTGATGGCCTCCCCGGCAGCCTCTTCCCCGTCCGGTGCCGTCATACCGCCGTCCTCCGGCAGCATAGCGGTCGCAGATGCCGTCGCCGTCCTCATCGATAAATCCCAGGCCGCAGCCACCTTCCCCGGCGCCGCAGCAGACCCCTTCCACACAGTGCCACTGGCTGCGGTCACAGATACCGTCCCCGTCTTCATCCACAAAGCAGGTCCCTATACCGGGAACCGCGGCAAAGGATACGATGTCTGTACAAAGTACAAGGGTCAATACCAGAATGCCTGCCCGCAATCGTTTCATATGTTGTCTCCTTTCGTTCTTTCTGATAACCGTTTCCGGCTTCACTTATAATACGACCGGGGGCAGCCAATCCATTCAAAAAATGGGAAAATTTTTAATTAAATCCAAAAAACTTCTGGCTGATCTTATATCCGGCAATGGAAACGCTTCTGCCGCCCTTTCCCGGCAGGTTCATGCTCTGGCCCAGAAAGCCCCAGCGCAGCCGCAGATAAAGAGGCAGGTCCAGCTTGCGCAGATACTCCCACAGCTCCTTTTTCTTGGTCATATTCTCCTCAGACTGGGACCGGATGGCCAGAATGGATGCAATGGTCATCATGATCTCCAGATACCGGACCATGTAGTGGCGCAGCTTATGGCTGGAAATCCTGGCTTCCCGGTAGTACCCCAGCATCAGCTTGGTGACCTTGATCTGCTGGTCAATGCGCCCGATCATGATCTGTTCGTTGACCGACTGGTCCGCCCGCCCGATATAGTAACGGTAAAAATTCACATCCAGGTAATACAGGGTCTTCACAAACGGAAGGGGCTGGAATACAAAAATATTGTCCACATAGAAGGTGTGCTTCGGCAGCTCCAGGCCGCACTCCCGCAGCATCTCGGTCCGGTAGACCACGGAATGCATCAGGATATACTGGCCCAGGATAAACACCTTCACATCCTTCCAGCCAATCAGCTCCCGCCTGGGCAGTGCCGTCCGGTACTGCATGACCCGCTTGTGCTTTGCCCCCTGCTTCTCATAGACAAAGTTGGTCACCAGCATATCCAGGGTATCCTCCCCCATAACAAACCGGCGCAGAGTCTCCAGAACCTCCTGATAGGCCTCTCCATTGACCCAGTCATCGCTGTCAACCACCTTGAAATAGATGCCGGTGGCGGCCCGGAGTCCTGCGTTGACTGCTTCCCCGTGGCCCCCGTTCTCCTGGTGGATGGCACGGCAGATGCCGGGATATTTTGCCTCATATTCGTCTGCAATGTCCCCGGTATGGTCCTTGGTGGAGCCGTCGTCCACAATCAGAATCTCCACCTCATCTCCACCGGGCAGAAGGGATTCGATACAGTTTCTCATGTAGCCTTCCGAATTGTAACATGGTATTGCAATAGACAATAATTTCATTGTTTTATCTTCCTCTCTAACCGTATATGTCTGTTGCCAGATTTTCATTTACTGACGGCGCGTTCCCCGCCGGGTCCATGGAGTTCAGTTTAAAAGCTGTACCATGACCACGGAGGTCAGGTTCACCAGCCCGTGAAACATCCAGGCTCCCCCAAGTCCTCCGTACCACTCGTAACACAGTGCCAGCTCCAGTCCCACCAGGCAGGCATAAATCCCCTGGGGCAGGTTGCCGTGGAAAATCCCGAAATACACTGCCGAGGCCAGTGCCGCCGCCCAGAAGGGCATCCGTTTCCTCAGACCGGCAAATACAAAGCCCCGGAACACCAGTTCCTCTGCCAGAGGGATCACAAGCACCGTGGCAAGAACCTGAACGGCAAAGGGCGGCTGAAACAGCACACCGCTTACCTGGTCATAGGCGGCAGAATCCAGATTCATCAGGGCTACCAGCACGTTGAGCACCACACAGCTGACTGACGCCGCCGGCACCAGCAGAAGCCACTGGACCAGGGTCCTCCGGCTGCCGCCCTCTGTCTTCCTGTCCCCGGCCTTCACCAGCCGCCAGTAAACGGCTCCCAGAACCAGGCTGGACAAAGCCGCGGCACCGGTCATTACCTCCAGGCCATACCCGGTCACAGCGTCTCCCCATACCAGGTAAGCCAGGATCATCACTCCCTGGGACAGTCCCTCATAAAATACCAGCGGCAGAATCAGGGAAGCCGTCACAGCCAGGGCACCTTTCCATGTTCCCTTCACAGGTTCCCGGCACCTCCGTTCTTTCTCCTTATGTCCGGTCACACCCTCCGGTGCGGACACGCTCTAGTATAGCACAAACCAGTTGCAATTTTCCACTAAAAACACTATAATCTTTCATAAAGAAAACTGGATGTTACCGTTCACGGGGCGGGGAAAACTGGACGGAAACAGACGTCAAGCTGGCTTGTAAGGCTGTTTTTGTCCAGTTTTCCCCATCGGGCGGACGCCCGATGCTTCTTGTCCGGCTATGCCGGACAAGAAGAGGCCCCCGTGAACCGTAACAACCGGACAAGAAGAGAGAGGTAACCGAATATGGCTAAAAAAAGAATCGTTCTGGCACTGGGACACCTGGCACTGGGCACCAACCTGCCGGAACAGAAGGCTGCCGTGGCAGGCACCGCCAGAATCATCGCAGATTTTATCCAGGATGGCTGCCAGATAGCCGTGGTCCACAGCAATGCCCCCCAGGTAGGCATGATCCACACAGCCATGAATGAACTTCCCAA
This sequence comes from uncultured Lachnospiraceae bacterium, assembly GCA_910577765.1. Classification (GTDB taxonomy): domain Bacteria; phylum Bacillota; class Clostridia; order Lachnospirales; family Lachnospiraceae; genus Brotaphodocola. The sequence goes on along the minus strand of CAJTOV010000021.1, from coordinate 17,331 downwards.
ATACCACCAGGGCTACACCTCCGCGCCCATGTCCGTCTGCTCTGCCATGAGCCAGGGCTATATCGGATATGACTTACAGTGCGGAATCCGCTCCGAACTGCTGCGCCGTGGAATTTACAAGCCGGTCTCCACCATCCTGACCCAGGTCACCGTGGACCCCTACGACGAGTCCTTCTACACTCCCATGAAGAAGGTAGGACGCTACATGACCCGGCAGGAGGCGGATGCCGAGGAGGCCAAGGGCAACTATGTAACAGAGGTACCGGGAAAGGGCTGGCAGAGAATCGTGGCCTCCCCGAAGCCAGTGGCCATTGTGGAGATCGACGCCATCCGTGCCCTTCTGGACGCGGACCAGATCGTAATCTCCTGCGGCGGCGGCGGAATCCCGGTTATGGAACAGGGCAACAACCTAAAGGGTGCCAGCGCAGTCATTGAGAAAGACCTGGTCAGCGGACTTCTGGCCAGGGAAGTGGACGCGGATATCCTTATGATCCTGACCAGCGTGGAACAGGTCTCCCTCCACTACGGCACCGACGCCCAGACCCCGGTCAGGGAGATGACTGTGGCAGAAGCCGAGCAGTACTGCCGGGAGGGACACTTCGAAGCCTCCTCCATGCTGCCCAAGATAGAGGCTTCCGTCAGCTTCATCCGGGCCGGCAAAGGACGCAGCGCCATCATTACCTCCCTGGACCATGCACTGGAAAGTGTGGAAGGAAAGGCTGGGACGGTCATCCGGTAGCATAAAATATGGGGCATTGACAAGCTGCGGCCTGTCAATGCCCCTACCCTTAGCTGTCCGGTTCCGTCCCGGACTATCCAAAGGTTACCACATCCTCAATGGGCTTTGCCGGAATCACGCTCTCAGCATACAGCACCGGCCCTTCCCCGCCGTAATCCTGCCAGTACTCCACGGCGATCCTGGCCCGGACCTTTACCCACTGTTTTGTCTCCAGGTTCCTGGCTTCCTTTGCCTTGCAGATATAGCCCAGGAAGGTCATGTCGTCGGCACAGCAGGTCATGGCCAGACGCCCCGGCACAAAGTAATTCCTGGGGAACTCCGGGGACTTTAAAACCATGGCCGTAAACTCCACCACCTTGTCCTTGTACCGGTCCGGCTTATCCATACAGTCAATGTACCAGATCCCGTAAGCCTCCGGGCTGATCTCCACCACGTCTGCCTTTAAGTCGTAGGGAAGGTCCTCCTCGGACAGCTCACTGATCTCCCCGCTCTCATCCTCAAAAATAATGTCGCACCGGGTATTCATGGATTTCAGCATCCGCTTGTAACGCTCCAGATCCTCGATCCCGTCGCACCGGTTGCAGATAACCAGCTCCGAATTCCTGACCATGGCGGCCAGCAGGGATTTCATGTTCTTCACATACAGCTCAAAGGTGGACATGTCGATGATGGTAATCTGCTGGTACACGGTCCAGTCTTCCGGAATCCGGAAATCATCCTGGTTCCACATGCCGTTCCACTCAATCAGTACCCGCTCCGGGTTGTGCAGCAGCTCCAGCTCCGTAAGCCGCTGGGGGCTGATGTCCTCCATGCTGTCCACGTAAACCACCGAAGTCCGGGTATCCTTTAACAGTTCCTCATCATACTCCGTGTCCCCTTCCTCACACACGATCAGCAAAGTCTTCCCTTCGGTCTGGAAATAATCCTGCTCCATGGTAAAGGACAAAAATTCCGTCTTACCTGCCTCCAGAAATCCATTGATAAGAAATACCGGTGTTATATCATCCTCAATCATCGGTCCCATAATCCTGCCCTGACCTTTCTGTCAATAATGCAAACCTGCCCCAAAAACCGGCCCATACGGCACCGCTTCCGGGGCAGTACTAGTACATTGCTTCGAATGCGTTCTCCAGTTCCTCGGTCTTCAGCCCGGAACCGATGACACAGAGCTTCCCGGTATAGTCCGGGGCCCCGGTACGGATCTCATACTCCTCGGGAACCAGATCAAAATAGTACCACTCGCCGGAGGTTTCTCCCGGCACCATGCCCTTGGCCCGCAGGATCTCCCCGTAGGTTTCCCCGTAAGCCAGCTCCTCCAGAACCGCCTCCAGCTTCTCCCGGCAGCAGGGCGCCGTAGTCTCATAGCCCCAGCTGCTGAACACCTCGTCTGCATGGTGGTGATGGTGATCATGGCCGTGGTGGTCATGATGTTCATGGTCATGGCACCCGCAGTCACAGTCCGGGCCATGATCATGATGGGTGTGGCCGTCGTGATCTTCATGGTTATGGCAGTCATGGTCCTCATGACCATGATGATGTTCATGGCTGTCATGATCCTCATGGCCATGGTGGTGTTCATGGTCATGGCAGCAGCCGCAGGCCTCATCATGATGATGGTGATGGTGGCCATGTTCTTCCTTCACCTGGGCCAGCAGCTCCTCCATCATGGTATCCGGCTTCTCGATCAGCTCCAGAAGCTGTGCGCCGGAAAGCTGGTCAATGGGGGTGGTGATGATGGTGGCAGCCGGATTGTGCTCCCGCAGCAGTCTGGCAGCGGCCTGTACCTTCCTGGAATCCGCCACATCGGTACGGCTCATGACAATGGTCCCGGCATTCTCCACCTGATTGTTGAAGAATTCACCGAAATTCTTCATGTACATCCGGCACTTGCCTGCGTCCACTATGGTCACCGCACTGTTGAGCCGCACATCCAGATTCTTCGCCACATTGCGCACGGCGTTCATCACATCGGAAAGCTTCCCTACGCCGGAAGGTTCGATGATCACCCGCTCCGGCTGGTACTTAGTCAGCACTTCCTCTAAGGACTTGCCGAAATCCCCTACCAGGGAACAGCAGATACACCCGGAATTCATCTCCCGTATCTCGATCCCCGCATCCTTTAAAAATCCGCCGTCAATGCCGATCTCACCGAACTCGTTCTCAATCAGAACCACCTGCTCCCCGGCAATGGCTTCCTCTAAAAGCTTCTTAATAAACGTGGTCTTCCCGGCTCCCAGAAAGCCGGAAATAATGTCAATCTTTGTCATGGTTCCATCCTTCTTTTCTCACATATATAATAACGCTTCCCCGCCGGATTTCTTACAGTTACCCGGGAGACTACGGTATATTCTGTCACAAATCCAGGGGAAAGTCAAGACCCTTCCCCCCGCTCCTCCATAAACCGGCTGATCCCGTCCACAACTTCCTGGTCCAGGATATGCTCCATCCGGCAGGCATTCTCCTCTGCCATCTCCGGGGAAACCCCTGCCACCTCCTGCAAAAACCGGGTGAGAAGCAGATGCCGTCCGTAGATTTCCCGGGCCTTCTTCTGGCCCTGGTCTGTCAGGCGGATCTCGCCGGAGGGCTCCATGCAGATATATCCGTCTTCCCGCAGGATACCCATGGCCCGGCTCACACTGGGCTTGCTGAAATTCAGTTCCCGGGCAATATCAATGGAACGCACGGTCCCCCGCTTTTCCTTTAATACCAGAATCGTCTCCAGATAGTTTTCTCCTGACTCATGCATCCCGCACACCCTCCTGCTTTCCTTCACTCAGGCCCATCCGGGACTCACTGCCCTCCCGTAAGAAGCCCCCTTCTTCTCCCTATCATATACGAATTTCCCATTTCCGTCCAGTCTTTTCATTGCCGCTCACGGCGGACACCCGGTGCTTTCTGTCCGGACCGGACAGAAAGCACCGGGTATACCCAGAACCGGCCCGGAACAATGACTGTTCCGGGCCGGTTCTCCCAGGGAATCCCTTGAAGTCAGGGGGCTCCCAGCCGCTGCAAACCGCTTTTTTCATACAGCTGCCGCTTCTCCCCAGTCAATCCGGTACAGATTCCTGCGCTGGATCAGACCTGACTCCTCCAGAATTTTCACCATACGGTATACCGTAGCAATACCGATGGCCGGATCCTGCCTGGCCGCCCGGTAATGGATTTCCTTGCAGCTGCAGCAGGCATCCTCCAGAATAATACCGATGAGAAGCTTTCTCTGGCTGGTGATCCTGCATCCATGCTTCCGAAGTGTTTGAATCACCAGCTCCTGTTTCGTCTCCGCCGACATATCCCTCCTCCTTTCAGGCTCTCCGGACCGTATTCCTAAAAGATCAGGTTCCCTGCCACATTGATCACCAGGGCCACCACATAAGCCGTGAGCATCTGGAAGCCTACCGCCCGCAGGGTCCATTTCCAGGAGCCCATCTCCCGCCGGATGGCGCCCACTGCCGCAAAGCAGGGCATGCACAGCAGGTTAAATGCCATATAAGAATATGCGGAAACTCTGGTAAATACTTCTTCAATGGCCGGCAGTGCCTCCTCGCCTGCCATGACAGCCTCCACCATCTCATCACTGACACCGCCAAACAGCTGTCCAAAGGTGGCCACAATATTCTCCTTGGCAATCCAGCCGGTAACCACGCCCACCGAGGCCCGCCAGTCACCAAAGCCCAGGGGAACAAAGATCCACCGGATGGCATTTCCCATGGAAGCCAGCAGGCTGTCCTCCATGTCACACATGCCGCTGAAATTAAAGCTGGACAAAAACCAGATCAGCACCGTAGAGGCGAAGATCACGGTCCCGGCCTTTACCGCAAACCCTTTCACCTTTTCCCAGCCATGGATCAGAACACTCTTAACGGTGGGAATCCGGTACTGGGGAAGCTCCATAATAAAGCTGGAGGCATCACTTTTAAACACCAGCTTATTGAGAACCAGGGCACTGATAACGGCAACCAGGATTCCTGTCATATAAATGGAAAACACGATCAGGGTCTGGTTGCTGCCGGCAAACAGAGTTGCCGCAAACATGGCATAGATAGGCAGCTTGGCGCCGCAGGACATAAAGGGGGTGATCATCATGGTAATCTTCCGGTCCTTTTCGCTTTCCAGGGTCCTGGATGCCATCAGGGCAGGCACGGAGCATCCGAAGCCCATGAGCATGGGAATAAAGGAACGGCCGCTTAATCCGAACTGGCGGAAGATCCGGTCCATGACAAAGGCCACCCGGGCCATGTATCCACTGTCCTCCAGAAAAGACAGAAGCAGAAACAGCACCAGCACCAGAGGCAAAAACCCGGCCACGGAACCGATTCCGTCCAGGCAGCTGGACACCAGTCCCACCGCCCACGCAGAAGCGCCTGCGCCTTCTGCCAGACCAATAACCCCTTCAGCCAGAGCGCCCCAGACCGTCTCCACAATACCGGCCAGCCACACTCCCGGACTTGGAAGGCCTTGGACAAAAAGAAAATTCTCACTGAAGGTACATGCGAACATAAGATACATGATCACCGCAAAAATCGGCAGAGCCAGAATCCGGTTGGTCAGTATTTTGTCCAGCCTGTCAGATCTGGTCTCTCTGTACTCCCGACGCGCCTTCTGGACACATTCCCCCACCACCTTGCCAATGTACTGGTAACGGCTGTCTGCAATCCCGGCCTCCCCGTCTCCGCCTGCATGCTTTCCGGCCGCGTCCACCAGAGGCTTTACCGCCCTGCGCATTTCCTCGCTGAGAGAGTCTGATACTACCTGGTCCTGCTCCACCAGCTTCACGGCTTTCCAGTAATCCTCAGCCGGGTCGCTGCTTCCCAGCACATGGGCAATGGCTTCGATGGCCTGCTCCATCTCACTGTCAAAGACAGACAGCCGCTTTGTCTGCATCCCCTCTCTGGCCACAGCCACGGCTGCATCCATCAGTTCCTTTAATCCCTTTGCTCCCCGGGCAGTAATGGGAATCACCGGAATGCCCAGAATCCCGGACAGCTTTTCGCAGTCGATCTTATCTCCCCTGGCTTCCACCTCGTCCATCATATTCATGGCTACTACCATAGGAATCCTGGTTTCCAGAATCTGCAGGGTCAGATACAGGTTACGCTCAATACTGGTTCCGTCTACAATATTGATTACCGCATCCGGTTTGTCCTTCACTATGTAATCACGGGCCACAAGCTCCTCGGCCGAATAGGGGGACAGGGAATAGGTTCCCGGAAGATCCAGAATGGTCACTGTCTTGTCCTTTCTGTAGATTCCGTCCTTCTTCTCCACCGTCACGCCCGGCCAGTTGCCTACATGCTGCTTCGCTCCGGTCAGCTCGTTAAATAAGGTGGTCTTGCCGCAGTTTGGATTTCCTGCTAAAGCAATGGTCATACTCATGATGTTCTGTCTCCTTCTGTTTAGTTGGTTAGTTCCGGCTAACCATTCAGCGCATCTCAATCTGCTGCGCTTCCTCTTTCCTCAGGCTCAGCTCGTAGCCCCTGACATTGACCTCAATGGGATTTCCCAAAGGCGCCACCTTAACTACCCGGATCTCCACCCCGGGAGTGATCCCCATGTCCATGATCCGGCGCTTTGCAGGGCCGGTGGTTCCAATGGAAGCCACAGTTCCCTGCTGTCCTGGTTTTAAATCTTTCAGCGTCATACTTCTTCCTCCTGCATGTCTATTCAGCCTGCAACCATGATCCGGCTGGCCAGCCCCCGGTTCAGGGCCACCTTCACGCCCTTGACCATAAGAATCATCCCGCCGGAGTTGTCCCCAAGGACCCGGACAATTTCCCCTTTGACAAATCCCAGATCCTGCAGGTGTCGCTTCATCTCCTCCTGACCTCTGAAATCCGTGATCCTCCTGCTCTCGCCCTGCTCCATCATTGATAACGGCATATGACACGCTTCCTTTCTTTTTCCGGCATCTGCTGATGATCCCTTCCGTGACCAGAGGACCCACGCTCCCTGATCCACGGATGGGATCTTTGCCTTATTTGAAATTGATTATCATTTTCCTAGTTATCATACGCTAACTTCCAGATTTTGTCAAGGCCTGTTATTGAGAATTTTTCTCAATAACAGGCCCATACCTGGCAGTCCCAGGCTCCTCTGCGCCGCACACCCACAGCTGACACGAAGTAACAGTTCAAGGGGTATCTGAACTGTTACGGCACGAATGTCATGCACTTCCTACTTCGGGATTAGTGCATCTGCTTTAAGATCCGGTCCACATCCTCTTTCCGCCCGATTACCATCAGATGCTCATCGGCCCGGATCACATAATCTGCCGGAGGCATCAGTTTGGCCTGCTCCCCTGCCTTGGTGCCCAGGATACTGATGTGGTAGCGGTTGCGGATACTTAAGTCCTTTAAGGATTTGTCCACCCACTCCGGCAGCGGCGGAATCTCGTAGATGGAGAATTCATCGGTCAGTTCAATATAGTCAAACACATGGTTGGCACTGTAGCGGACTGCCAGCTTTTCCGCAATGTCCCGGTCCGGGTAGATCACCTCGTCGGCGCCGTTGCGCAGAAGGAACTTTGCATGGATATCCCGGTTGGCCTTGCTGACCACATACCTGGCCCCCATCTCCTTGACCAGGCTGGTGATCTCCAGGCTGCTCTGGAAATTGGTGCCGATGCAGACAAAACAGATATCAAAATTGTCGATGCCCAGACTCTTTAGCACCGCCTCGTTGGTACAGTCGCCGATCTTGGCGCTGACCACATAGGGAAGCATTTCCTCCAGATTCTCCTCCAGCTCATCCACCACCATGATCTGGTTGCCCAGAGCTGCCAGATTCCTGCACAGATGGCGCCCGAAACGCCCCATTCCAATAATCAGTATTGATTTCATCCTCGTATCCTCTCCGTTTTCTAATTGTTTCCTCCAGGTTTCCACATGGGGCCAACGTCCCATGCCTATCCGATGGTAATCCGTTCCATAGGCTGCTTCACCCGGGCCACCCGCTTATTCTGGGTAAAGGACAGGGCAAAGGACAGGCTTCCCACCCGCCCGCAGTACATCAGGAAAATGATCACCAGCCTGGATGCCGGCGACAAAGCCCGTGTGATCCCGGTGGTCATGCCCACCGTGCCAATGGCAGAAAATGTTTCAAAAAATACATCCGTCATCTCCAGCTTCTGGGTAGCCATCAGAAACAGGCTTCCGGCCAGTGCCAGGGTCAGATTGATCATAAAGATGGCACTGGCATGCTTGATGGTGTCCTCCTCCAGTCTCCGCCCAAAGGCATTGACCCCGTAGGTCCGGCGGATGGTGGACCACAGATACAGATACAGCACCACCATGGTGGTAGTCTTGACACCGCCGGCCGTAGACCCCGGGCTGCCTCCGATGAACATCAGGATAATGGTCAGAAGCTTGCTGCTGTCGGTCAGGGCTGCGGTATCCACTGTATTGAATCCGGCGGTTCTGGCAGTGACGGAGCTGAACAGGGACGTGAGAATCTGCCCGCCCGGGTCCATTCCCACCAGCAGGTTCTCCCGCTCAAACAGGTAGAACAGGAATCCGCTGCCAAATACCAGCACAAAGGTAGTCAGAAGGACAAGCTTTGTGTGGAGCCGGTACTTGCAGACATGGAGCCGGTTCCTGCTTACATCATCCCACACCACGAATCCGATTCCGCCTGTAATGACCAGCGCCATGACCACCAGATTCACGGTCCAGTCATTGTAGTAGCCTACCAGGGAATTAAACGGCGCCTGCCAGCCCATAAGGTCAAAGCCTGCGTTGCAGAAGGCGGAGACAGAATGGAAGACTCCGTAATAGATTCCCCGCAGCAGCCCATATTCCGGGATAAACCGGATGGCAAGGATCACGGCTCCCGTCCCCTCAATCAGGGCCGTGCCGATAATGATCTTCTTAGCCAGCCTTACCACGCCGCCGATCTGTAAGGTATTCACACTCTCCTGCATCAGTCCCCGCTCCTTCAGGCCGATCCTTCGTCTCAGGACAATGGAAAGGAAGACGCCGATGGTGATGAACCCCAGGCCGCCGATCTGGATCATGGTCAGGATCACCAGTTGTCCGAACAGGGACCAGTGACTCCAGGTATCGTAGACCACCAGTCCGGTAACGCAGGAAGCGCTGGTGGCCGTGAACAGACAGTTCAGCAGACTGCCGGCCTCCCCGCTTCTGCTGGATACAGGCAGCATCAGCAGCCCGGTACCCACTGCAATAATCAGCATAAATCCATAAGCAATAAACTGAGTCTGTGTCAGATGGCTGCGCATCCGGTACAGTCTTTTTGTCAAAATGTTTCCCATAGGCTCTGTTTCCTTCTTTGCGGCAGATTTTTTGTAAATACGCTTTTATCATATACACGGTTTCAGCCCGGACGGCTCCCCGCCCTGTCAACCAGAGAAAAAAGGATATAAGCCGCCAGATTCACCAGCACGATACTGGCGCCTGCCGGTACGGACCATCCGTAAGACAGAACCATTCCCGAAAAAAAGCACACCCCGGCAAGAACGCCTGCGCACCAGACCACTCCCCGGAAGCTTTTGAAGACCCGCATGGCCGTCAGGGCCGGGAAAATAATCAGGCTGGAGATCAGCATGGCTCCCATCATCCGCATGCCCAGAACAATGGTAACCGCTGTGAGAACCGCAATCAGCACCTTATAAACCTCCACCCGGACTCCCGCTGCCCTGGCAAAATTCTCGTCAAAGGTCACCGCAAACAGCTTGTTGTAGCAGAACACAAACAGGCAGAGCACAATCAGGGAGAGAACCCCGCTGAGAATCACATCCTCCCGGCTCATGGCCAGAATGCTGCCGAACATGTAGCTGCTTACATCCGTCGTCATACCCGTAGACAAGGAGGTGACAATGATTCCCGCTGCCAGGGCACTGGCTGAAATCATGGCTATGGCCGCGTCACTTTTCACCCGGCTGTTTTCCGTAATCCGCAGCAGAAAAAATGCCGCCAGAGTCACCACCGGAATGGACACCTTAAGCGGTGACCAGCCTGCCGCCAGGGCTACGGACAAGGCTCCGAAGGAAACATGGGAAAGGCCGTCCCCGATCATGGAATACCGTTTCAGTACCAGGCTGACCCCCAGCAATGCCGCACAGAGAGACACCATCATGCCTCCGGTCAGAGCCCGGACAATAAACGGATAGGAAAGCATCTCCAGAATCATTTCCAAAGCTTCATCACCTCCAGAAAACAGGATACCGTCATATATGGTCCTTTGTAATCATTCATTTTCACGTTCCCCCAGAAAGATCCGCGCGGCCTGGCTTCCGGCATATTCAGCCGCCGGGCCATTGTATAGAACCGTCTGCCGCAGATGCAGAATCCGGTCTGCCTGATCTATGACATTGCGGATATCATGGGATACCATAAGGATTCCAATCCGGTACTGGCGGTTCAGCTTCCGGATCAGGCGGTAAAAATCCTGGATCGCCGCCGGGTCCAGACCGGTGATGGGCTCATCCAGAAGCAGCAGCTGGTCCGTGGCACACAGAGCCCTGGCAATCAGCACCCGCTGCTGCTGGCCTCCGGACAGCTCCCGGTAACAGTGGTCTTTCAGATCCAGAATTCCCAGCCGCTCCAGATTCTTTTGCGCCAGCCTGCGCTCTGCCGTGGAATAAAAGGGCCGGTTTCCCATGCGGCCCAGGGTTCCGGACAGCACCACCTCATAAACGGTTGCCGGAAAATCCCTCTGGGCGGCGGTCTGCTGGGGCAGGTATCCGATCCCGCCTTTCTTTAGCTCCTCTGACACGAAGAGCCTGCCTCCTGTTGGTTTCAGCAGTCCCAGCAGGCCTTTGACCAGGGTGCTCTTGCCGGATCCGTTTTCCCCCACCACACAGAGATAATCACCTGGCCACAGCTCCAGATCCAGGTTTCTCACCGCATCGTGGTTCTCGTATCCAAAATCCACATGTTCACAAATGATAAATGGCTTCATTCATCCAGTCCTTTTCTCAGATTTTCTATATTCTGTGTCATCAGCTCCACATAGGTGATTCCGGCATCAAACTGGGCACGGGTCACATTGTGGCAGGAGTGAAGAAGCAGTGGCCGGGCACCGGTCTCCTCCCCGATGATCTCCGACACCCGGTGGCTGCTTAGTTCCAGATAGTAGACTGCCGGGATGCTTTCGTCCTTCACCTTGTCAATCAGGTAAGCAATGGTCCGTGGGCTGGGCTCTGTATCGGCACTGCAGGCGGAAAAGGCAGCCCGGTATTCCAGCCCGTATTCCTCCGCCAGGTACCGGAAGGGAAACTTGTCCCCCACCACAATCAGGTCCCGCTTCCGGCCGGCACTGACCTGCCGGAACCCTTCGTCAATGGCCTGGAGCTGTTTTAGATAGGCTTCCCCATTCTGCCGGTACAAGGCTTCATGGGCCGGGTCCATCTCCACCAGCATGTCCCGGATCCCGCCTGCCATCTTCATGGCATTGACCGGGGAGGTCCAGACGTGTTCGTCATACCCGGTTCCGGCTTCATGACCATGGCCTTCCCCCTCATGCCGGTGGTTCTCCCCGCCATCCTCCATGCCCTCCACCAGCTCCTCCTCCAGGGCATCCACATAGTCCATCATGGTCATCACCACAGTGTCTTCCCCGGCCTCCACCGCGTCCAGCACCTGGGCAAGCCATTGCTCCATGGCTCCTCCATTACAGATCAGAAGGTCTGCATTCTGGATGGTTCGCATGTCCGCTGGCGTAGGCTCAAAGGAATGGCTGTCCATACCTGCCGGAATCACCAGGGTCAGAGACACCTTGTCCCCGGCGATCTGCCGGACAAAATCATAATAAGGAAACAGGGTGGTCACCACCCGCAGCCTGTCATCCCCGGCCGGCTTCCCTGCCCAGCCGCTGCCTGCCGTCCCGCATCCGGAAAGCAGGCATATAAAAATAAAAACCAAAGTCAGAGCCAGCCTCCGGCAACTGCCCTTCCACTGCTTCATACGGTCTCATCTCCTCTTTGTTCCCTATAGTACCACATTTCTTTTCCAAAAGAAAGGTAAAAAAACACCTGCAATAACGATACCTTTTGAACCGTTACCGCAGGCGCCTTTTTCATAGCTTTCTATGGATCATTCTTTGATTTATAGTAACAGTTCAGACGGGCAGAGGGCGTAGGCAGCGGGTGCTTTATTGTACCAGCTTTGCCCCCAGTGCCTTACAGGCTGCCACAGCCTCCTCATCCGGCGCCAGATTGGCAATGAGGCCTTCCCCGTCTACAATGACGGCGCCTGCACTGCTCATCCGGTCTGCCCAGCTTCGCATCCATTCCCCATCACCCCAGTCATAGGAGCCGAACAGGGCGATCTGCCTGCCTGCCGCAAAGGCCTCCACCTCTGAGACAAAGGCATCCATCTCCCCGTCCAGCTCCTCTGCCCCCATAGCGGAGGCGCCCAGGGCAAAGCAGGCCTGGTTCTCAAGCTCCGGGGCCTGGACAGAGGATACCTCCACCACCCTGGCTGTTCCGCCTGCCTCATTGATTCCCGCACCCACAGCCTCTGCCATGGCCTGGGTATTGCCTGTGCTGCTCCAGTAAACTACATATACTTCTTTCATGATCCATTCTCCTTTTCCTGCGCGTTTTGTTGTCTCAAAGGTTACCGCCCACATCCACTGCCACCTTATAGAGGGGAAGGCCGTTTACAATCTCCCACAGTGCCTGCTCCTTAGCCGCGTCATACAGACGGAAGGTCCGCTCCGCCTGCTGCCGGTTGCCGTAGACCTTCCAGTAGCGGGACAGCAGGCAGTTCTCTCCCTGATTCCGGATGAATCCTTCCACATCCTCCACCGGGTACTCCAGAAGCACTCCCAGCTCATGGGGAAATTCCCTGCCGCACACGGCATACTGGCGGTATCTTCTTCTGAGCCGCCCCAGAACCGATACCACATCCCAGTCCTCATAGCCGCATTTCCGGAGGAAACGCCGAACCACCGGCTGCCGCAGGTGCTGCTCCAGCTGCGGATACCGGTAGAGAAAAAGGACCTCCATCTCTCCGTTCCGATAAAGAAACGTACAGATAATCCCGCTATCCTCCAGCCGTCTGCCAATCTCCCGTCCCTCGCCGGGACGCACCTTAATCAGGTTGGATATCTTCACCCCCTTCAGCACTGGCGCACACTGGGTTGCCACCCGGAATCCCATCCGTCCCTCCGGGGTACAGGTTTTCAAAAATGAAAGCATGATCTCTGCAGGCACCTGCCTTCCCTCCTCTCAGTTAGTATAGGCTAACCACATTCCTATGTTAGCACAAGCTAACCCCTATGTCAATCCTTCCTGTTAAAGCAAAATTCTCAATATGGAACCGCCGTTCCTTCACACATTTCACAAAAAAGGAGCCGCTGCCCAGCCATCCGGCCGGAACCGCCGCTCCTTTCCTTATTCCGCAAAAACAGTTACAAAATACTGCTTCCCGAATCAGGAACGATTACATCAGATATTACCCAAACTATACGACGCCATGCGCAGGAACCTGGGCAAACAGACAGAGGCATGCGGACTCCACCATGGACAGCCCCGAATCCTGGATTTTCTGTACCGCAATGACGGATGTATGCAGCGGGAATTTTGCGACGAATTTTCGCTGGAAGCCTCTACCATAAGCAATCTTCTGGTAAACATGGAAAAAGATGGCATTTTGCGCAGGGAACGCAATCCCCAGTCCACCCGGATAGTCAATGTATATATTACTGAGGAAGGGAAGGCGGTTCAGAAAAAACTGGAAACGGTCTATGACCAGCTGGAAAACCAGGCTTTCCAGGGGGTCTCCCAAAAAGACAGGGAACAGTTTCTCACAGTCTTACAGAAAATCACCTGCAATTTTATGCAGGCCAGAAAGTAGGTCTGTCCATAGAAACCGTACCGGCGCCATCATTTTTAAAAGTCTGACCGCATAAAAAATTGTTGTGTTATTGTAACAGTTCAGACAAGGCATCTTCCTGCCCGTCTGAACTGTTATGTGTTATTTTATGATTTTAGATATGTCTGCGGGCTATCTGGCGCTATAACGCACATCCTCCAGCCTCAAATGCCTGGGAAGTCCGTCCACCATCATGGGCGTCAGTTCCGCCTGGATCAGGGGGCGCACATAGTTGATGAAATCCTGGGTCACATAGTTGCCGGCTTCATTGATCCACTCTCTGGGCACCTTCTTCTCCACATTGGCAATCTTGTGGACATCGTAGATGTCCGTGACACACAGATAGGGATCGTCGGAAACCCGCTTTAAGATGATCATCTTGCCGGTCTCTCCCTCAAATGCCGCTTTCACGGCTGCACCGCCTACCTGGTAAGCCTCGGTAATATCCACCCGGCCTACAATATGGGAGGCACAGCGCTGTAAGGAGTTGAACTCAATGGCCCTGGTCTTGCAGCCTACTTCCCTGGATATCTTCTCTGCCAGATACCGGGCGGTTCCGGTCAGCTGCTTGTGTCCGAATGCATCCACATAGTCAATGTTGTCCGTAAGCTCACACACATACCGCCCGTCTGCCACCTTGACACCCTCGGAAATGGCAATGACCACGGACTTCTTGGTCTTGTGGATCTCTGCCACCTTTTTCATGAAATCATCCACATCAAAGGTGATCTCCGGAAGGAACAGCATATCCGGTCCCTCGCAGTCCTCCCCGGTAGCCAGGGCCGCTGCCCCGGTCAGCCATCCGGCATTCCGGCCCATGATCTCCAGAAGGGTCACATTCTGCTGGTCATAAACCAGGCCGTCCCGGATCACTTCTTTGGTAATGGACGCAATGTACTTGGCAGCACTTCCGAAGCCCGGAGTGTGGTCGGTCACCGCCAGATCATTGTCAATGGTCTTGGGCACTCCCATAAACCGGATATGGCTTCCGTTGAGAATGGAATAGTCGGACAGCTTCTTGATGGTATCCATGGAGTCGTTTCCTCCGATGTAGAAGAAATACTCGATCTCCAGCTTCTCCAGAATGGCAAAAATCCGGTCATAGATCTCCCGGTCATCCTTGATCTCCGGCAGCTTGAAGCGGCAGGAGCCCAGGAAGGAAGAAGGTGTCCGTTTCAGCAGGTCAATATCCAGGTCACTGCGGATATGCTCGGACAGATCCACCACATGCTCCTCCAGAAGTCCCTGGACACCGTGGAGCATTCCGAATACCTTTTTCGCCCCCCGGTCCCTGGCGGTCTTGTAAACCCCTGCCAGACTGGAATTGATCACCGCTGTGGGTCCTCCAGACTGTCCTACAATTACATTCCCCATAATTTTTTTCATGTTTGTTCCCCTTTCTTAGTTTCTGGCTACCGTTCAAAAGGCGGGGGAAACCGGGCGAAAACAGACGTCAAGCCGGCTTGTAAGACTGTTTTTGTCCGGTTTTCCACATCGGGCGGACGCCCGATGCTTCTTGTCCGGCATAGCCAGACAAAAAGATGCCCCCGTGAACAGTAACACTATTTTACATCCAGGTCCCGGACAATCAGGGGGATCTGGGCCATCATATTGTCGATATCCTCAAACATGGCGCTCTTGGTGGTGCCCAGGCTGCTGGCACGCTGGATATGGCGGACCACCTCCTGGTACTGGCTTTTGATGTTCTCGAAGAACTGGCACACTTCTGCCAGGGCTCTCTGGGAATCATCAATGACGCCGGAAATCTGTTCCTGCACAGAGGTGGCTCCCTCCGCCGCAGTGATAATATTGTGGAAGGAATCATAGGTCCGGTTGACCGTTTCCGCACTCTGGCCCAGGGCCTGCTGGGAGGCCTGGATGCTGCCGCTGAGCTCGCTGGTGCCCCGCTCCACGTCCCGGACCCCGGCGTCCACCTCATTGGCCAGATCCTTGATCTCCTCCGCCAGCTCCCGGACCCGCACGGCCACTACGGCAAAGCCCTTGCCCTCCTGGCCGGCCCTGGCCGCTTCAATGGAGGCATTGATGGCCAGAATATTGGTCTGGTCTGCAATGGACACAATCTTGCCCATACACTGCTGGATGCTCTTGACCGCAGCCTGTAACTGTTCAAAGGTCTCCTCCATGGCGCTGTAGGACTGTTCCACCTTCTCGGAGGTGTCCTTTAACTCTTCCACCTGGTTCTGGGCCTCTGCCACCCTGCCGGCAATATTGCCCTTTACCTGGTTGAACTGGCCTGCCGTCTCGTTAATATTGGAAAAGGACTGGCCAAAGTCCTGAAGTCTGTCATGAAAATGGTCCGCATCCTTCAGTACCCCGGAAAAGGAGGAGCCTACCAAAGACAGCTCCTGTAAGGACTCTACTTCTTTCCGGATCAGATCCTTCTTATATTCATCCAGACTGTTCACTACATGCAGTACCGGATAAAGGCTTTTCACTTTCTGCTGTGCCGGTTTCTGCCGGCGTTTTCCTGGAATCAGCATTCCCTGTCCTCCTTATTCGAATACCACGCAGGTCATGGACTGGTTGACAAACCGGTTGTTGTAATGTTCCCCATAGCCCACAAGGCCTGCATGACTGCCCAGATTCTTCATTTCCCGCAGATACTCGTCCATATATCCATGCTCGCTGAACAGCTTATACCGGAACAGGCAGTTGACCGAGAACACGGCGGACCGTCTTGGAAATTCCTGGCAGATCTGGCGGATGGTCTCCCGGGTAATGGCCTTGTAATCCCCCAGCTCCAGCATAATCAGCACATCCGAGTCATTGACCTGGCGGAAGCAGGCCAGGGCATTGCCGTTAACCTCCTTGATGGAAATGATGCAGATATCCTCTCCGTTCAGTTTCCCAAAGGGGTTCTTGAAGGTCTGGGTCAGAATCTCCTGGTCCGTCACGTGAAGGATGCTCTGGTACACCTGCTTGGCAGGCTTTCCGTCCAGGGCTCCTAATATGTACTGGGACTTATCGGTCTGGGACGCGATAAACCGGTAATTGCCCATGGGATGATAGATGTTCTCTTTATAGGTCTTCACCCGCCCGTTATGGTTCCGGACGATTCCGTAGGCCACCGCGTCCCGGTAGACCTGACCGTTGGCTGACACCCTTCCGTCATCACCGGTTCCTCCAACCAGGGAAATCCCCCTGGGACTCAGGGAGGTATGCATGGTGGTCAGGGCACAGGCGTCATTTCCCGCACAGAAATCAATGCACACCGTATCCCGGGAAGTCCCTCCCACGGATGCAATATCCTTCTCCAGCCGCTCAATATACTTTACCGGCATGGTGGACACTTCTTCCAGGACATTGGCGGCTGCACTGACCCCCTCCGAAAACGCAACCACTCCTACCCCGCTTTCCACCACCCGGGTATCATAACTCATTCCGATACATCCGATACTGGGAATCCCCGGATACAGCTTCTCCAGCTGCTTCACATGATCTTCAAACTGTGCCTTGTTGGACATCAGCATAATAAATTCCGGCCTTGCCAGACCGCGGACGGCCTCCTGCAGGTTTCCGCTCTGGCTCATACCAAAAAACTGCCTCACAACTCCCGCCTCCTTTCCAGATTTTCACTTTAGCTTTTTTGATTATACTGGAAACCAGGCGGATCGTCAACGAAAATAAAAATTTCAAAAAACCTATTGACATTTTCTCCAATTCATATTATACTACGAAAGGTGTCGAGGCGTGGCTCAGTTTGGTAGAGCGCTGCGTTCGGGACGCAGAGGCCGCAAG
>CAJTOV010000020.1 GCA_910577765.1 uncultured Lachnospiraceae bacterium | reverse complement strand
TGCTTCTTGTCCGGCATAGCCGGACAAGAAGATGCCCCCCGTGAATAGTAACAATCATAATGCTTATGTTAATACCGGCACTCCGCAAGTGCATGGCAGTCAAAGGACATCAGCACACTGCCGTCGCTCATGGTCACCATGCCGTTAAGCAGCTTCTGCTGCCGCTTCACAGGAATGGGATGCACATCCTGCATATCAATATCCGTCACCTGGCGGACCGCATCCACCACGATCCCCAAGGGGATGGAATCCACGTCAATGACAATGATGCAGGTCTTGTCGGTAAACTCCACCTCCGGCTTGCCCATACACAGGCGGATATCCACTACAGGCAGAAGCTGGCCCCGGAGATTGATAATTCCTTTGATAAAAGGAGGCAGCATGGGGATATAGGTAATGGAATATCCCGTAATGGTCTCGATAATATAATCGGTACTCAGAAACATCACCAGGCCGCCTGACTCGAAGGTGAGGCAGCGTTCAATCGTGGAGGATTCTTCCTGGACCTGGGCTGTCTCCGGATTTTCATTCATTATTTGTTCTGACATGACTTATACCTCCATAATTAAGCATTTTCAATGGTAGCAGTGTACAGGCTGAGAATATCCAGGATGATACTGATATTGCCGTCGCCCAGGATGGTGCATCCGGTAATACCGGAATTCTTCAGATTAAAACTGCTTAAGAATGCGGGAAGGGGCTTTACCACCACCTGCTGTTCGCCGATCAGGTTATCCACAAACAGGCAGTAGGAGCGGTCGCTGGCCTCCACCCACATCAGGATGCCTTCCTCAACGGAGGTAACCTGGGTCTCCATATTGTAGAATTCATGGAGGCGGATAATGGGATAAAAATCTCCCAGGCAGTCCACCATCTCATTGCCGGATTCATCCCGGATGATCTGGTCTGCGGTGATCTTGAAGGACTGGCGGATATTGGCAATGGGAATGGTGAAAATGGAATCGCCCACAGTCACCTTCATGCCGTCCATAATTGCCAGGGTCAGGGGAATCTTAAGGGTAATGGTGGTACCGGCACCCAGCTCACTGGAAAGGGAGATGGTTCCGCCAACGGATTCCACATTACGCTTTACTACGTCCATGCCTACGCCGCGGCCGGAGTACTCGGTTACTTCCTTATTAGTAGAGAAGCCGGGGAGCATGATCAGTCCCAGTGCTTCCTTCTGGGTATATTCGCTTTCGGGCTTGGTGAGAATGCCTTTCTCCCGTGCCTTGGCCAGAAGCTTGTTGGGGTCCATGCCGTAACCGTCGTCGGTGACGGAAATGATGACTTCACTGCTGGTGTGGGAGGCAGACAGAATCAGTTCACCCTGCGGGTCCTTGCCTGCTGCGATACGCTCTGCGGCAGTCTCCTCAATGCCATGGTCCATACTGTTGCGGACGATGTGCATAATGGGGTCCTGAATGCTGTCCACAATGTTCTTATCCACCTCGGTGTCCTCACCGATAATGGTCAGCCGTACATCCTTGTTGAGGCTCTGCTTCATGTCGCGGACAATACGGTTCATCTTCTGGAATACACCGGAAATGGGAACCATCCGCAGGGACATGGCCGTATCCTGGAGATCGTCGGTAAGCTTGCGCAGCTGGCGGCCGGACTTCATAAAGTTGTCATAGCTGTCCCGGGGCAGAAGCTGCAGCTCCGGGGACGCGGTAACCATGGACTCGGTGATCACGATCTCGCCTACAATGGCCATGAGACTGTCAAGCTTTGACAGATTCACACTGATCAGACTCTGCTTGACCGGAGCTCCGGAGGACTGGGCCTTGGGAGCCGCAGGCGCGGCTTTGGGAGCTGCGGGTGCAGCCTTGGGAGCCGCCGGAGCCGGAGCCGGACCGCTCTGGGACGGCTGGGGAGCCGCCGGAACCGGAGCCGGTGCGGGAGCCGCCTCCCTGCTGGGAGGTGTCATCAGTTCATAGGAACTGATGTGGTTCTGGGACTTTATAATGTCAACCGCCTGGGAAGCCGCTTCCTGGGAGTCAAAGGCAAAGAAAAAGCCGTTCTCAATGATCTCCTGGCAGGTCTCGGAATTGACCTCCATGTCGCTGGGATAATAGCGGAAATCAATCTCGCATTCCTTTACCGCGTTGGCCACCATATAGGCCCGCAAATTCTCCATGCCCACACCCTCATCCAGAAAGATGTGAAGGAAGCATTCGGCTTTGGAATCGTCCGGAAGCTTTAAGTCCTTGTCAACCGGGGCAGCCTCTGCCGGAGCGGCCTCCTGGGCAGGCTCATCTGCCGGGGCGCCGCTGATCTTCTTCAGAAAATCGTTAATGTCCTTGGCAAAGTCGTCGATGTTCTCAATAAGGGGCTCCCCGTTCTCAACCTTGGCGATCTCGCCCCGCAGGTAATCCTCGGAGCGGAACATCAGGTTGAAAAGCTCTTTCTTGTGGTCCTGGCCCAGGGAATCAATCCCTTTGTCACGGATGTAGAAGAACAGGTCCTCAATGTGGTGGGTAATCGTGGCAAGGGTCCCATACTCCATCATGGCCGAAGAACCCTTGATGGTGTGCATGATGCGGAAAATCTCATTGACGTCATCGGAAGAAAAATCCCCTACCTTTTCATCGGCCACCAGCATCTCGTCCAGCCGGTCCAGAAGAGAATTTGTTTCATACAAATAGGTGTCCAGCATGCTTTCCATACCATTATCCATTATATTAGCACCGCCTTTTCAAATTTTCATTACAATCCTATATCGCTTATCGACAAAAAACAGAGAAAAATAAGAGAAGATTTCCGGGTTTTAGGGTGAAAAATAAATTGCACCGATAAAAATACAAAAAAAGTCGAAAAATTATACCAAAAACACTTACATTCAGGCCCGTATCTGCCGATATACTGATAAGGAGTGGGCTTCTTCTGCACTTGATACAACCATGCAGCCGGAGTTCTGTAGAAGTTAAGAATTTTAAAGACAGGAGGAACAGGTATGGACATGACTATGAGCATAGCCTCTCTGGGGATGGCCATGAGTGCTTCGCAGTTCATGCTGGATGCGAACTTCGCACTGATGGGCAAGACGCTGGACATGGCCCAGATGCAGGGAGAAGCCCTGCAGGGGATGATGGATATGGCAGTGCCCAGCTTTCACGTGCTTGATGTATATGCATAGGACGGCTGCCGGGAACTGGTTGGGGTGATTTTTGTTTAAGAGAAGAGACGAGGATAAGGACTATGAAAAACTTAAAAATGAATAAAAAGGTCGTGGTTGCGTTCGGCTCCGTGATCATCTGTTTTTTGATAACCATTGCATTCTGTCTGATGGGGATGAACACTATCAGCAGGAAGTATGACACCTTTTTCCACGTAAGGCATGAAGCTTCCCTGCGTGCCAGAAGCATGCGCGTGAACCTCCAGTCTGAGGTCAAGAGCATTGTGCTGGCGGCGGTGGCCGGCCAGAACGGAGCAGACGATGCCACGGTCAAGGACCTGCTGGCCCAGTCTGAGGAAAGCTTCAACGCTATCAAAACCGAACTGGAGTGGTTTAACACGGAATTTGAGGGGGACATCAGCCTGCTGAACAATTTCAGCACCATGATGAACAGTGCCATGGGACTGAGAGAGCAGATTCTGACACTGCTCAATGAAAACAGCCCGGAATCCCTGGCACAGGCCCAGGAGCTTCTGCTGACCCAGTACAACCCCCTGGCCAACCAGGCCGCCCAGCTGATTCTCCAGTTCAACGAGGCGCAGAATACCATTGCCGACAGCAACTTCCGAAGTGCCATGAATACCCAGCGCGTCCAGCAGATTGTGGCCGCCGTACTGATTCTGGTGGCTGTGATGTTTGCCGTCTATATGGCCATGAACCTGATCCGCACGGTTGTGGTTCCGGTCCGGGAGATTGAAGAGTGTATGGCCAGCATTGAGAAGGGCGACCTGAATGTGGAAGTCCGGTACGAATCCAGGGACGAGCTTGGTTCCCTGGCCGACAGCATGCGCACAACCGTCAAGTTCTTAAAGGACGTGATCGGGGACATGGACCATCTTCTGGCCGGCTATGGCAACGGGGATTTCACCGTTACGTCCCGGATTTCGGAAAAGTATGTGGGTGATTACAAGTCTCTTCTGACTTATATGACCAAATTGCAGCAGAGTCTCAGCGGAATCTTTATGCAGATCAACCAGTCTGCCGACCAGGTATCCGCAGGCTCTGACCAGGTATCTTCCGGTGCCCAGGCCCTTTCCCAGGGTGCAACCGAGCAGGCTTCCTCTGTGGAAGAGCTTGCCGCCACGGTCAACGAGATCTCCGGCCACATCAGTGAGAATGCGGAGAACGCCAAGTCTGCCAGCGAGCAGTCCGGCCAGGTGAAAGAGCAGGCGGACGAAAGCAGCAAACGTATGAAGGAGATGCTGTCTGCCATGGCAGATATCAGCAATACCTCCGGCGAGATCGGCAAGATTGTCAAGAGCATTGAGGATATCGCATTCCAGACCAACATCCTGGCTCTGAACGCGGCTGTGGAGGCTGCCAGGGCAGGTGCCGCAGGCAAGGGCTTTGCAGTAGTTGCGGATGAGGTGCGGAATCTGGCCGGTAAGTCGGCAGATGCCTCCAAGAACACCTCGGTTCTGGTTGAGGGGACGCTTCAGGCCATTGAACGGGGTACCCGGATTGCCAACGAGACCGCGGAGGCCCTGGGCCATGTGGTAGCCGGTGTCGAGGGTGTGGCAGGTACCATTGAACATATTTCTTCCGCCAGCAGAGAGCAGGCAGAGGCAGCCAAGCAGGTAACCCAGGGGATCGACCAGATCTCCAGTGTGGTACAGACCAACTCTGCTACGGCTGAGGAGAACGCCGCTTCCAGCGAAGAGCTGTCCGGCCAGGCCCAGATTCTCCGGAATCTGGTAGGCCAGTTCAAGCTTCCGGGAGATGCCAGCAGCATGGTATCCTCCGGCGGGGTTTCCGGCCAGAGTTCGGGATCTTCCTATGATTCGGGAAGCTCTTACAGCAGCTCTTCCTATGATTCCGGGAGCTCCTACAGCAGCTCTTATGATTCGGGAAGTTCCTACAGCGGCTCTTCCTATATGGGCAATGACAAGTATTAAGCCCGGAAGCTTTTGGAAATAAAGAAAAGGGGACTGTGAAGCACAGTCCTCTTTTTTCGAAACGTCTTTAAAGGGCAGGAATGAGGAGCTGAAAACTTTTCTAATTCATAGGGGCAGCGGCTTATTTTTTCAGGAAAACAGCCGAAATTACTATTATATGGTAACCATCCAGACGTGCCCATAGATATGGTTGTGTCTGAATGGCTTCATGCATGTAAAAGAGGCCAAGGATGGCGTCTTAACAGGAGAAAGGAGGATTCTAGTTCGTATGTCTACCATTAATTCATTCAATGCAGGTTTTGGCGGAGTATCTGCCAGCTATACGGCTCCAAAGGCTGTGGAGGCAGCAGCTGAGAATAAGACTGAGGGAAAAGTGGAGAACACTTCTTCCCAGAAGACCCCGGATGTGGATACTTATGAGAAGACCCAGAAGCGTCTTTCTGCTGACCAGCTGAAGGCGATCCAGAAGCAGCAGATGGATTCCATGACAAAGATGCTCAACGGTATGCTGAACACCCAGGCCAAGAAGGCAAAACTGGCTTCCAACGGAATCAGTGCGGATCTGTTCTCTGACCTGACCGTGACACCGGAGCAGAAGCTGGCAGCCCAGCAGGCTATTTCCGAGAACGGTGAGTGGGGTGTCAATGCCGTGGCAACCCGGATCGTAGATATGTGTGTATCGTTATCCGGCGGAGATGCTTCCAAGCTGGACGAGATGCGTGCAGCCGTGGAGAAGGGCTTTGAGCAGGCCGGCGCCCAGTGGGGAACGTCCCTGCCGTCCATCTGCAATGATACCCATGACGAGATCAACAAGCGGTTCGATTACTGGGAGCAGAACGGCTCTATGGACGGTTATGTCTACGGAGTGACTGGCAAGTAAGATCCGGTTATCCGGAAAGAAGCAGAGAGAGAGGCAAGGCGGGAGCTTTGCCTCTTTTTGGTATACGGTATCAGAGCGCAGATGCGCTCCAGGGCTGGGAGGAAGGGGATTTTCAAGCGTGGATGAGAAAAAGATTGTGTTTATTACATGTGTCAATGATGAGATGGAATATGCGGAGTGCAGATATTACCTGGAGCGGCTGGAGATTCCGGAGGGGTATTCCACGGACTTCATCTGTATTCAGGAAGCGCCTTCCATGGCAGCCGGGTACAATGCGGCCATGAACGAGTCGGACGCAAGGTATAAAGTGTATCTCCACCAGGATGTTTTCATAAAGAACAGGCATTTCATAAGGGATATGCTGGAGGTATTTGCACATGATCCCCGGATTGGTATCCTGGGGGTGATTGGAAAGCGTCGTATGGGAACATCCCCGGTGGACATGCAGGGCTGGGATACGGGCAAGGTGATTTTTGACAACCGGGTCATGAGCTGGGGAATCGGCCAGGAGGAAGTATTTGCGGAAGTGACCACTCTGGACGGAATGTTGCTGGCAACCAGGTATGATCTTCCCTGGCGCGAGGATGTGTTTGAAGGCTGGGATTTTTACGATGCTTCCCAGTGTATGGAATTCCGGCGGGCAGGGTATAAAGCAGTGGTTCCCCGTCAGACGGAAATATGGTGCTGCCATGACGGGCAGTGTTCTATACTGACCGAATTTTTTAGGGATTACAGGCGGTTTCTTCGTGAGTACGCAGGAATGGAAGGGATGCCCACGGCGGAAGCAGGAAAGGAACCGGGCCTGTCTGAATATGAAATAAACAAAGAGTATGAGCAGGAAGTGACGAACCTGCAGAAGGGACTGGAGGAGATTTTTGATGCAGGAGAAAAGGAAGCGCTGAGGGAGCTGTTTCAGGACCCGGATTTTTGTAAAATCGTATATTTGCGGGAATTTGAAGCCATTGTCCGAATCGACCAGATGGAAGAAGCGAATCGGTCAGAAACACAGTTCTGGAATCCCGGAATAGCCTTTACGGAATTGATGCAAAAGTGGAGGATCTTGAAATTCGCATTAAAGCGGATAGAATATGGGGCAGATGACCAGGAGGTCTTTCAGGTGCTGGAAAGCTATTCGGAGTATGCGGTAAGGGAAGCCTGCAAGCGGCATATTACAGACCAGGGTAAGGTGTACGGAAAATACCTGGCAGGGAGGCTGGAAGGAGTTGTCAGAAGCGGGTGTGATATGCTATAGTAAATTATCACCTCCAGGCGCTGCTGGGGAGGCCGGGGCTGCTGCCACTGGCCTGTGCAGGCAATTAAACGCTGTTTGGTTATCCGAAGATCCGGCTGCGCTGAAAATCAGAAAAAGGAGATAGCAATTATGACATTTACCTACCCGGCTATATTTACGCCACACAAGGAAGACAAAGGATACCATGCGGAATTTCCGGATCTGGAGTGCTGCGAGGCAGACGGCGGGGATCTGGAGGATACCATTGAGGAGGCCAAGGAGGCTGCCTACAACTGGCTGGTGCTGGAACTGGATGAAGGCGGGGAGCTGCCGGAGACCAGCCACATTGAGGATATGGAGCTGCCGGAGGGGGCTTTTGCCAGGAATCTGATGGTGCGGATCAAACTGCTGCCGGATAATGACTGAATATAAGGGGAGGATTGTATGAATAAACGGATACAGCGGTCCATCTGTCCCTATGACTGTCCGGCTTCCTGCGGACTTCTGGTGGAGACGGATGGCCAGAGAGTGGTCAGGGTCCAGGGAGACCCGGAGAGTCCGGCTACCAGGGGACTGATCTGTAACAAAATGCAGCATTATGAGGCATCGGTCCATGCCCCGGAGCGGATTCTTACGCCTATGCGGCGGACCGGCAGGAAAGGGGAAGGGAAGTTTGAACCTGTTTCCTGGGAGGAAGCCACGGCAGAGATCGCAGACCGCTGGAAGAAGATTCTGGCGGAAGACGGAGGCAGCGGGCTGCTGCCGGTATATTTCTCCGGGGTCATGAGCATCATTCAGAGAAGGTGCGTGGAGGCGCTGTTCAACCGGATGAACGGCAGCCAGCTGGTGAAGACCTTATGCTCCACGGCCAAGTCCACAGCCTATGAGTCAGTGGCAGGAAAGACCGGGTGCCTGGATCCGCGGGAACTGGAGGACAGTGATTTGCTGCTGGTATGGGGCAGCCAGGTAAAGGCCACCCGGATTCATACCATGCCGGTGTTAAAGCGGCTCCGGGAAGCCGGAAAGCGGGTGATCCTGATTGAGGCCTGCGGGGTATCCATGGCCGCCTACTGTGACGAGACCATTCTGGTCCGGCCGGGAAGTGACGGGGCTTTGGCCCTGGCCATGATGCATGTGCTGGAGCGGGAGCATCTGTCGGACGAGACATTTCTGCGGCAGCGGGCCATAGGATATGAAGTGTTCCGAAAGACCCTGGAGAAGTATACGCCCCAGTGGGCCCATCAGGTGACCGGAGTTCCGGCAGAAAAGATTGAGGCCCTGGCCAGGGAATTCGGCGCTGCCGGGGCTCCGGCTATCCTGCTGGGTTCCGGGCCTTCCAGGTATGGGAACGGGGGTATGACCACCCGGCTGATCCTGATTCTGTCTGCATTTACAGGAGCCTGGGGGAAGGCCGGAGGCGGGTACTGCGGAAGCAATCCGGTGGGCAGGCCCTTTGTGGACGAGAACCGGGTGATCCGCCCGGATTTCCGGACCAGGGAGGGGCAGAGCATCAACATCAATCTCCTGGGCCAGGCACTGGAGTGCCGGGAGCCGGGAAAGGTGATCCGGGGAATTTATGTAGCCGGCGGGAACCCGGTCAATTCCGTGGCAGACCAGACCGGAATTTTGCGGGGACTGGCCCGGGAGGACCTGTTTACAGTGGTTCATGAGCGGTTTCTGACGGATACGGCCAGGTATGCGGATATTGTGCTTCCGGCTGCATTTTCGGTGGAGCAGTCGGATGTAAGCAGTGCCTACGGCTACTGCACCTTTGGCCATATGCGGAAGGTTCTGGACCCGCCGGGGCAGTGCCGCAGCAACTGGAATACGGTCTGTACCCTGGCAAAGGCCATGGGGTATGAGGAGGATTTCTTCCGCCAGACCGAGGAAGAGCTGGTGGAGGATCTGCTGGCCCATCCCCAGGAGGGGCTTTCGGGACTTACCGGGGAGGACTGGAAACGGCTTAGGGAAGGAGGTGTGGTGCCGGTGGCCTATGGGGATCATGGAGATTTCCGCACACCCAGCGGGAAGTTCCAGATTGTGGATGACAGTCTGGATGTGCCGGTGCCCTGCTACCAGGAGCCTTACGGGGGGACAGAGCCGCTGCGGCTTGTGATGGTGCCGGATCTTCATACCCTTAATTCCATTTTCCTGGAGCGGAAGGACCTGGTGGCCAGAAGAGGCCCTGCAAGGCTGATGATGCATCCGGGGGACGCGGCTGCCCGCGGAATCAAAGACGGGGAGCCGGTGACTGCCTCCAATGATCTGGCCCAGGTGGAATTTGTGGCAGCACTGACAGACCTGGTGGCACCTGGGACCGTGGCCGTGTCCGGGGTGTACAGCCAGGATACCACCGGAACCCGGCTCCAGGCCAATGCCCTGCATCACGGACGGCTGTCGGATCTGGGGGCGGCGACTACCATGAACGACAATGCGGTGGAAGTGTTCCGGTCAAGGTCTGATGGTTCCTGCCTGGTATAGGCGGACAGGCAGGGGAGCCGCAGGAAGGCTTTTGCGCAACACGCTTGACAAACCTGGGAAAATGTCTTAAAAATAGGAGAAAGAAGTAAGGCCGTAACCGCCGGTGGATTTCCATAACGGCAGACAGGACGGCAAACATAGAAAGAAGGAAGGACATAAAACAATGGCAAACGAAAAGAAACTGGTGGAAGCCATTACATCCATGGATGTGGACTTTGCCCAGTGGTACACGGATGTAGTGAAGAAAGCAGAGCTTTGTGATTATGCAAGTGTAAAGGGCTGTATGGTGATCAAACCGGCCGGGTATGCGATCTGGGAGAATATCCAGAAGGAGCTGGACAAGCGGTTCAAGGAGTCCGGCGTGGAGAATGTGTACATGCCCATGTTTATTCCGGAGGGACTGCTCCAGAAGGAGAAGGACCATGTGGAAGGCTTTGCCCCGGAGGTGGCCTGGGTGACCCACGGCGGCCTGGAAGAACTGCAGGAGCGCATGTGCGTGCGGCCTACGTCGGAGACCCTGTTCTGTGATTTTTATGCCAAGGACATCCAGTCCTACCGGGATCTTCCCAGACTGTACAACCAGTGGTGTTCCGTGGTCCGCTGGGAGAAGACCACCCGTCCCTTCCTGCGTTCCAGGGAGTTCTTGTGGCAGGAGGGCCACACGGCCCACGCAACCGCCCAGGAAGCCCAGGAGCGGACCATCCAGATGCTCAATGTGTATGCGGACTTCTGTGAGGAGGTGCTGGCCATCCCGGTGATCCGGGGCCAGAAGACCGACAAGGAGAAATTCGCCGGCGCGGAGGCCACCTACACCATTGAGTCCCTGATGCATGACGGCAAGGCCCTTCAGTCCGGTACCAGCCACAATTTCGGTGACGGGTTTGCCAGGGCTTTTGAGATCCAGTATGCGGCAAAGGACAATTCCCTCCAGTATGTGCACCAGACCTCCTGGGGTATGAGTACCCGGATCATCGGCGCTATCATCATGGTCCACGGAGACGACAACGGCCTGGTGCTGCCTCCGGTGATTGCCCCCACCCAGATTGTGATCGTACCCATCCAGCAGAAGAAGGAAGGCGTCCTGGACAAGGCTTATGAGCTGCGGCAGGTTCTGTCGGGCTTCCGTGTGAAGGTGGATGATTCCGACAAGAGTCCCGGCTGGAAATTCAGCGAGTCGGAGATGCGGGGGATTCCGGTGCGGGTGGAGATCGGGCCCAGGGATATTGAGAACGGCCAGGCTGTGCTGGTGCGCCGGGATACCCATGAGAAGATAACCGTAGGTCTTGGGGAGCTGGCAGAGCGGGCAGGAGAGCTGCTGGGCCAGATTCAGAAGGATATGCTGGAACGTGCCAGAGCCCACAGGGACGCCCATACCTATGTGGCAGAGGATTTTGACGGCTTTGTGAAGACGGTCAATGAGAAGCCGGGATTTGTCAAGGCCATGTGGTGCGGCTGTCTGGAGTGCGAGGAGAAGATCAAGGAAGTGACAGGAGCCACCTCCCGGTGTATTCCCTTTGAGCAGGAGCAGATATCCGGTAACTGTGTCTGCTGCGGGAAACCGGCCACGAAAATGGTATACTGGGGGAGAGCTTACTAAGATGCAGATTCCCCAGCAGGCAGCCTATATTATCCATACGTTAAATGCCCACGGCTTCGAGGCTTACGCCGTGGGCGGCTGTGTCCGGGACACCCTGCTGGGACGGGAGCCGGGGGACTGGGATATCACCACCTCGGCCAGACCGGACCAGGTGAAGAAGCTGTTTCGCCGGACCGTGGACACGGGAATCCAGCACGGAACCGTGACGGTCCTTATAGACCGGACCGGGTATGAGGTGACCACCTACCGGATCGACGGAGCCTATGAGGACGGGCGGCATCCGAAGCAGGTGGAGTTTACCCCGGATCTGCTGGAGGATCTGCGGCGGCGGGATTTCACCATCAATGCCATGGCCTACAGCCCGGACCAGGGAATCGTGGATGCCTTTGACGGCATGGGAGACCTGAAGCGGAAAATGATCCGCTGTGTGGGGGACCCTGCGGAGCGGTTCACGGAGGATGCTTTGCGGATACTGCGGGCGATCCGGTTCTCGGCCCAGCTGGATTTTTCCATTGAAAAGCATACCTGGGAGGCCATAGGCAGGATCGCACCCAATATGGCAAAGGTAAGCAAAGAACGGGTCCAGATGGAGCTGACCAGGCTGCTTTTGTCGGACCACCCGGAGCGGATGCAGGATGTGTACCGGACCGGGATCAGTGCCTATATTTCCCCAGGCTTCCACGGGCTGTACGGGCAGGGACGGCAGACGGAGAAGGTGCAGCATATTCCCGGAGAGCCGCAGACGGGGCAGGGGACAGCGCTTTCCGGGGAAGTGTTTCCTGGGGGAGGAGGCCTTGAGCATGCCGGGGCCCTGCCCAGGGTAAAGTACCTGCGGTGGGCGGCATTTGTCCGGGAGACTGATCCTGATACAGCCGCGGAGATCTTAAAAGACTTAAAGATGGACAATGACACCATCCGCAAGGTCCGCACCCTGGTGGCCTGGGCCGGAAGGGAGATTCTTCCCCAGGAGGCCGAGCTGCGCCGTGGCATGAGCCGGATGGAGCCGGAGGTGTGGGACGGGGTCCTGGCCCTCTGCGGCTGTGACAGGAAGATCCGGGAACTGACAGAGACTATCCGCAGGCGGGGGGACTGTCTGGACTTAAAGCATCTGGCAGTCACAGGCCAGGACCTGGCTGCCGCCGGAGTCAGGCCAGGGAAGGCCATGGGAGAGATTCTGGGCCGCCTTCTGGAGCATGTGCTGGAGCGGCCGGAGGACAACCGGAAGGATGTACTGCTGGAGCTGGCAGGAACCTGGCAGGATGCAGGATGAGCCTGGCGGATGCAGGGACAGGTTTTCTGTACCCGGAACTCAGACGGCCTGCGGCGACAGACTTCTAAAGTAAGCAGAAAAGAGGATTACACCCAATGAAAATACTGATCATCCAATGGCGGAGCTGTGCTAGGGAAGACCTGGAGGCGGCCTTTACGGAGGAGGGCCACAGTCTGGTCCGGGCACCGTTTTCCATTGAAGGCAAGACCTATGAGGACCTTCCGGAGATTGAACAGCAGTTTGCGAAAATCCTGCGGGAAGAGGTGCCGGACCTGGTGTTTACGGTGAATTATTATCCGGCTGTCTCCGGTCTCTGCAACAGACACGGTATCCGGTATGTATCCTGGATTTACGACAGTCCCTATAGGCGGCTGTTTTCCCAGTCTGTGATTAATCCCTGCAATGTGATCTATGTGTTTGACAGACAGCTGTATCAGGAGTGCCGGGGTGCGGGAATTTCCACGGTCCATTATCTTCCCCTTGCGGCCAATACCGGACGGCTGGACAAACTGACGGCCAGTGGGGCCGGCGCCGGAACCTGCGGGCAGGATGTGTCCTTTGTGGGCTCCCTGTATCTGCAGAACGGCAATGCCTTTATGCGGATGCAGAAAGCCCTGCCGGAGTACGCCAAAGGCTATCTGGACGCCCTGGTGGCAGCCCAGTTAAAGATCCACGGGTATAATTTTATCGAAGAGGTTCTGGGGCCGGTGATGGAGGATATGTCCAGGGCTTATCCCATGACCCGGGAGCCGGGCGGTATTGAGTCGGCAGAGTATTATTATGCCCAGTATGTGATCAATGAGTGGATTACTGCCGTGGAGCGGATCGATCTTCTGGAGGCTGTGGCAAAGCATCACAAGGTAGATCTGTATACCCAGTGCAGGGAGTATTCCGCGCCCAATATTGTGAACCACGGGATTGTGGACTATTACACGGAGATGCCCCTGGTCTTTAACCGGAGCCGGATCAATCTGAATATTACCCGCAGGGGAATTCAGACCGGTATGCCTCTGCGGGCCATTGACATTCTGGGCAGCGGCGGATTCCTGCTGAGTAATTTCCAGTCGGATTTTCTTGAGTATTTTGTACCTGGGGAGGACTTTGTGTATTTTGAAAGCAGGGAAGACCTGGTACAGAAGGTGGACTACTATCTGGACCACGAAGCGGAGCGCCAGGCCATTGCCAGAAGCGGCCACGACAAGGTGGCGGCGGCCCATACCTACCGGCACAGGGTGCGGGAGATGCTGGATTTTGACTATTGATGCCGGAGGCGGAGAACAGATCCAATGAAAATCATGTACATGGAATGGCCAAGCTACGGAAGGGAAGATGTAAAACAGGCGTTCCGCCAGGAAGGCCATTGTGTGGTGGAATTCCGGTTTCCCATTGATACGAAATTCGATGTAGGCGTGGCGGAGCTGGAAGGGGATTTTGCCTCTGCACTGGGCAGGGAAGCGCCGGATATGGTATTTTCAGTCAATTATTTTCCGGTTATTTCGGAGCTGTGCAGCAGACACGGTATCCGGTATATTTCCTGGATCTATGACGGCCCTTACCGGTGGCTGTTTCACCGGTCAGCCTATAACTCCTGCAATAAGATTTACGTATTTGATACACAACTGTATCTGGAATGCCGCAGAATGGGGATGTCCACGGTGCATTACCTGCCTCTGGCTGCGGATACCTGGCGGCTGGACCAGACTATAGGAGATCCGGCGGAAATATCCTATGAGTATGACGTCTCCTTTGTAGGCTCCCTTTATCTGGAGAAGTGCCGGCGGTTTATGGAGATGGAGGAGGCTCTGCCGGACTATGCCAGAGGCTATCTGGAGGGACTGGTGGCATCCCAGATGAAGATCGAAGGCTATAACTTCATCCAGGAGCTTCTGGGGCCTGTTATCGGAGATCTGTGCAAAGCGTATCCGGTGTATTATGAACCGGGAGGAATTGAGTCCCGGGAATATGTGTATGCCCAGTATATCATCAATGAATGGGTGACTGCCATGGAGCGTGTGGACCTGCTGGAGACCATTGCCCGGGACCATAAGGTGGATATTTTCACAAAATACCTGGATATTTCCGTAGAAGGGGTAAGGCTTCACGGTCCGGTGGATTATACCCGGCAGATGCCCCTGGTCTTCCGCCAAAGCCGCATCAACCTGAATTTCACACGCAGGGGTATCCACAGCGGAATCCCCTTACGTGCCATGGACATTCTGGGCAGCGGCGGATTCCTGCTGAGTAATTTCCAGGCAGACTTTCTGGAGCACTTTGTGCCAGGGGAAGATTTTGTCTTTTATGAGAGTAAGGAAGACCTGGTACAGAAGGTAGACTACTATCTGGACCACGAAGCGGAGCGCCAGGCCATTGCCAGAAGCGGCCACGACAAGGTGGCAGCGGCCCATACCTACCGGCACAGGGTGCGGGAGATGCTGGATGCGCTTTAATGAGGAAAATAATCAGGATAAAGTGAGGTGAAACAGTATGCCGACAAACGAAAAGGAGCTTAACTGTGTGCTGTTCGACCAGCTGACGCTGATTGAGCGGATCGAGAGACAGGTGAACAAGGGAGACCTGCAGGCGGTGAAGGAGGAAATCGAATTTCAGAAAAAAGAAATCAACCGGAAGCTTTACCAGAAGCCGCCGCTGGCCGGTGAGGAGTAAGTAACAGTTCAGACGGGGCATCTTCTCACAGATTTGCTGCCCGTCTGAACTGCTTTTTGGAATTTCGCTTGCGGGATTCCCGTGAGTATGCTATAATCCCATGTAGTCATGATTCCGGCCCGTAGAACCGGCTTTTCAGCCAGCTGTCCAGGCCGGAAACCAGTCGAAATCAATAGGAGGCGGTTATATGAAACATATTAAGACTTTGAATAACAAGAATCTGAAAGAATCCATGAAAAAGGGCGGCTGCGGCGAGTGCCAGACTTCCTGCCAGTCCGCATGCAAGACTTCCTGCACCGTAGGCAACCAGAGCTGCGAGAACGCCAACAGATAGGTTCAGTCTAAGGAAGTTTTGCCTTGTCAGATCGGGAACCAGTACCCTCAGTACACAAGGGGACACTTGTCCGCTGGGGGTATGCAGACAGGAAAGACCCCTGGGCGCTTGAGTGCAGGGGTTTTTCTTCGTGTTTTAAGGGAGAATACCAGTGATTCATCAATATAAAAATAATGGCTATAATATAGTCATGGATATTGCCAGCGGCGCAGTCCATGTGGTGGACGGCGTGGTGTACGATGCCGTGGCCCTTTTAGAGCCGGTGGTGGGAGAGCTTGAGAAGCCGGAGACCCTGCCGGAAAGCGCCTGCCGGATGGTGGCCCGGGAGCTGTCCGGGAGCTATCCGGAACCGGAGGTCCGGGAGGCCCTGGAAGAGATCCAGGCCCTGGTGGACGCGGAGGAGCTGTTCACCAAAGACACTTACAAGGAATATGTCCTTGATTTCAAGAAGCGCAAGACCGTGGTCAAGGCCCTGTGCCTGCACATTGCCCACGACTGCAACCTGGGCTGTAAGTACTGCTTTGCCGAGGAAGGGGAGTACCACGGGCGCCGGGCCCTTATGTCCTTTGAGGTAGGGAAAAAGGCCCTGGATTTCCTGATTGCATCCTCCGGGGAGCGCAGGAACCTGGAGGTGGATTTCTTCGGCGGGGAGCCGCTGATGAACTGGCAGGTGGTAAAGGATCTGGTAGCCTATGGCCGGTCCCAGGAGGAAGCCCACAACAAGCGGTTCCGTTTTACCCTGACCACCAACGGAGTTCTGTTAAATGACGAGATCATGGACTTCTGCAACCGGGAGATGAGCAATGTGGTCTTAAGCCTGGACGGCCGCCGGCAGGTCAATGACCGGATGCGGCCTACACGGGGCGGGGGAAAGAGCAGCTATGACGTGATTGTTCCCAAGTTCCAGAAGTTCGCCAGATCCCGGGCCGGGAAGGACTACTATGTGCGGGGAACCTTTACCCGGTATAATCTGGACTTTGCCGAGGATGTGAAGCATTTCGCAGACCTGGGCTTTGACCAGATGTCCATAGAGCCGGTGGTGGCAGACCCCCAGGAGCCTTATGCCATCCGGGAAGAGGACCTGCCCCGGATCCTCACCGAGTATGACCGGCTGGCTGTGGAGTATATTAAAAGGAAGAAAGAGGGAAGGGGCTTTCAGTTCTTCCATTTCATGCTGGACTTAGACCAGGGGCCCTGCGTGGCCAAGCGGCTGTCCGGCTGCGGTTCCGGCACCGAGTACCTGGCCGTGACCCCCTGGGGAGACTTCTATCCCTGCCACCAGTTTGTGGGCCAGGAAGAGTTCCTTATGGGCAATGTGGATACGGGAATTACCCGGACGGACATCCGGGATGGGTTCAAGCTGTGCAACGTATACGCAAAGGAGAAATGCAGACAGTGTTTTGCAAGGTTCTACTGCAGCGGCGGCTGTGCGGCCAATTCCCAGCATTTTCACGGGAGCATTACCGACGCTTA
The DNA here is from genome assembly GCA_910577765.1 of uncultured Lachnospiraceae bacterium. Lineage (GTDB taxonomy): Bacteria > Bacillota > Clostridia > Lachnospirales > Lachnospiraceae > Brotaphodocola. Next base: position 16,638 of record CAJTOV010000020.1, on the reverse strand, counting down.
TGACATTGGCTGTGAGATGCAGAAGAAACGGATTGAGTGTGCGGTTATGATTAAAGCAGCATTATCGGACTTATAAAGTAAAGGAGAAAAGCGATGAACAACAGTAAAACCAAGGGTCTTCTGGGACTGCTGATCCTGCTGTGTGCCATCGGCCTGTTTGGTTTCTTTGGTTATGACACCATGGATGACATCAAGCTGGGCCTGGATCTGGCAGGCGGTGTCAGCATTACCTACCAGGCCGTGGCAGAGAACCCTACAGCAGAGGAAATGTCCGACACCATCTACAAGCTTCAGCAGCGTGTCCAGAACTACAGCACAGAGGCGGAGGTGTACCAGGAGGGCAGCAACCGGATCAATATTGATATTCCCGGTGTGTCGGATGCCAACGCCATTCTGGAGGAGCTGGGCAAGCCAGGCTCCCTGATCTTTGTGGATGAAAGCGGCCAGGTGATCCTGACCGGTGACCAGGTGGCTTCCGCCAAGGCCGGTATCACCGAGCAGAACGGTATCCGGGCCTACATTGTGAGCCTGACCTTTACCGAGGAAGGAACCAAAGCATTTGCAGATGCCACCACAGCCAACGTAGGCAAGCGGATCGCCATTATCTATGACGGAAAGCTGTATTCCAATCCGGTGGTACGGGAAGCCATCACCGGCGGCCAGTGCCAGATCGACGGCATGAGCGAGTATGAGGAGGCGGAGCAGCTTGCTTCCACCATCCGCATCGGCTCCCTGTCCCTGGAGCTGGAGGAGCTGCGCTCCAACGTGGTAGGCGCCAAGCTGGGCCAGGAGGCTATCTCCACCAGCTTAAAGGCAGGCGCCATCGGCTTTGCCATTGTGTCCGTATTCATGATCGGCGTGTATCTGATTCCCGGTCTGGCAGCGGTTCTGGCCCTGGCCCTTTATGTGGGCCTGATCCTGATCCTTCTGTCTGCCTTTGACGTGACCCTGACCCTGCCGGGGATTGCAGGTATCATCCTGTCCGTAGGTATGGCTGTGGACGCCAATGTGATTATCTTCACCAGAATCAAGGAGGAGATCGGCGTAGGCAAGACCGTGCATTCGGCCATTAAGACCGGCTTTGCCAAGGCTCTTTCCGCAATTCTGGACGGCAATATTACCACCCTGATCGCGGCAGCAGTGCTGTACCTGCGGGGGTCCGGTACGGTCAAGGGATTTGCCACCACCCTGGCCATCGGTATCGTCCTTTCCATGGTGACGGCCTTGTTCATCACCCGGGCAGCTCTGGCAGCCCTCTACCATGCAGGCTTTGAGGATGCCAAATTCTACGGCACCAAGAAGGACCGGACGCCTATGAACTTCCTTGGGAAGCGCAACATCTGCTTTATCCTTTCCCTGGCGGTGATTGTGGCAGGCTGGGCAGGTATGGCCTTAAACAACGGACAGACCGGCCGGATTCTCAACTACGGCATGGATTTCACCGGCGGTACGTCCACCAATGTGACCTTTAATGAGGATCTGTCCCTGGAGGATATTTCTTCCAAAGTCGTTCCGGTGGTGTCCGGGATCACCGGGGATGCGGATGTGCAGACCCAGAAGGTGGCAGGCACCAACGAAGTCATCATCAAGACCAAGACCTTAAGCGTGGACCAGAGAAAGGCCATGGAAGAGGCTATGGTGGCGAACTTTGGTGTAGAAGCGGAGAAGATTACCACCGAGAGTATTTCCGGGGCAGTCAGTGTGGAGATGAAGCGGGATGCTTTTGTGGCAGTGATCATGGCCACGGTACTGATGCTTCTCTACATCTGGTTCCGGTTTAAGGATATCCGGTTTGCGGCCAGCGCGATCCTGGCCCTGGTCCATGACGTGCTGGTGGTGCTCACCTTCTACGCCCTGGCCAAGTGGTCCGTAGGCTCCACTTTCATTGCCTGCATGCTGACCATTGTAGGGTATTCCATCAATGCCACCATTGTCATCTTTGACCGGATTCGCGAAAATCTGGCCAAACAGACAGCCAGGGAGAGTCTGGAGGATATTGTAAATGCCAGCATTACCCAGACCTTTACCAGGAGCATCAACACATCCCTGACTACCTTTGTCATGGTGTTTGTGCTGTTCCTGCTGGGCGTGTCCTCCATCCGTGAGTTTGCACTGCCTCTGATGGTGGGTATTGTATGCGGCACCTATTCTTCCGTGTGCCTGGTAGGCGCCATGTGGTATGTGATGAATACCAGAAAGAAGAAAGAAAATTAAGTGACGGTTCAGGGGGACATATGAGATATCAGCTGATTACCACAGACGGGCGGGCCAAGCGTGCCCATATGGAGACGGTCCACGGACCCATCGAGACTCCGGTGTTCATGAATGTGGGGACAGTGGCTGCCATCAAGGGGGCTGTCTCCACCGATGACCTGCGCCAGATCGGCACACAGGTGGAGCTGTCCAACACCTACCATCTTCATGTGCGCACCGGGGATACCAAGATCCGGCAGTTTGGGGGGCTTCATAAGTTCATGAACTGGGACCGGCCGATTCTGACGGATTCCGGCGGATTCCAGGTATTTTCCCTGGCAGGGCTGCGCAAGATTAAAGAGGAGGGCGTGTACTTTAACTCCCACATTGACGGCCATAAGATCTTCATGGGGCCGGAGGAAAGTATGGGGATTCAGTCCAATCTGGGGTCCACCATTGCCATGGCTTTTGACGAGTGTCCCCCCAGCCGGGCGGATGAAGCTTATATCCGCAATTCCGTGGACCGGACTACCCGGTGGCTGGAGCGGTGCCAGAAGGAAATGGCCAGGCTCAACGGGCTTCCAGATACGGTCAACAGGCAGCAGCTTCTCTTCGGCATCAACCAGGGCGGGGTGGTGGATGAGATCCGGATCAGCCACGCAAAAACCATTGCGGCCATGAATCTGGACGGCTATGCGGTGGGAGGACTGGCAGTGGGGGAGACCCATGAGGAAATGTACCATATTCTGGATGTGACCGTTCCCCATCTGCCCCAGGACAAGCCCACCTACCTGATGGGGGTAGGTACCCCGGCCAATATTCTGGAGGCAGTGGACCGGGGCGTAGATTTCTTTGACTGTGTATACCCGTCCCGGAACGGACGCCACAGCCATGTGTACACAAACCATGGAAAGCTGAACCTGCTGAACCAGAAGTACGAGCTGGACCCCCGCCCCATTGAGGAAGGGTGCCGGTGTCCGGCCTGCCGTTCTTACAGCAGGGCTTACATCCGCCATCTGTTCAAGGCGAAAGAAATGCTGGGAATGCGGTTATGTGTCTTGCACAATCTGTATTTTTATAATACAATGATGAAAGAGATTCGCGACGCGATTGAGGAACACCGTTACGGCGCCTACAAGGCCGAGAAGCTGGGGCGCATGGAGGAAGGAGTTCCGGACTGACTATGTACCTGACAGGCGGGTATCTGTATATGCGGATGGTTCCGGGAAACGGGTGACGGCAGATAAAATTTAAATAAGGCAGGGGATGGCGAGGCGCTGACACTGCCGCAAGGAGGACATGCTATGTTAGCAGCTACAGGGGGAATTTCCCCGCAGTTTCTGATCGGTTACATTATTTTCTTTATTGCCTTAATGTATTTTATGGCGATCCGTCCCCAGCAGAAGGAGAAGAAGAAGCAGGAAGCGCTTCTGGCCAGCATCGGTGTGGGAGACAGTATCCTTACCAGCAGCGGGTTCTATGGCGTGGTGATTGATATGACCGATGATACGGTGATTGTGGAGTTCGGAAGCAACAAGAACTGCCGGATTCCCATGAAGAAGGCAGCCATCATTGAGGTGGAGAAGCCGGAGCTGTAAGGGAGATCATGGGCAGCCGTTCCGGGAACACCAAAACGGCTGGGCCATATAGTGACAGGGCAGGGCGTGCAGGGCACGCCCTATTTTCATGTCGAAAAATGTGAAAAAACGAAAAAAGTTCATGTATTTTAGTGTGAAAAATGGGCAAAAAAGTGTTGTTTTTTACATGAATATGCGATACACTGAGGGTAACGATAATAGAAGACAAGTCATAACGCAGGGAGGTGTGGTTATGTACCGGAAGATCATCCGATATTTTGAGGAATGGAAGGCAGACCCATACCGCAAGCCCCTGATCCTCCAGGGAGCGCGGCAGGTGGGGAAGACTTACTCCATTCTGGAGTTTGGGCGGACCCACTATGACAATGTGGCTTATTTTAACTTTGAGACCAGTCCCAGGCTGGTTGAGACATTTAAAGAGGATATCAGTCCAGGCTACCTGATTCCGGTTCTCTCCCAGATCTGCGGGCAGACCATTGTCCGGGAACGGACACTGATTGTTCTGGATGAGGTGCAGTTGTGCGAGCGGGCCCTGACCTCTTTAAAGTATTTCTGTGAAGAGGCGCCGGACTATCATGTGATCGTTGCAGGCAGCCTTCTGGGTGTGGCTGTGGGCAGAACTGCATTTTCCTTTCCGGTGGGTAAGGTGAATATCCGGAATCTCTATCCCATGGATCTGGAGGAGTTCCTTGTGGCCCTGGGGCAGGAGTCTTTAGTCAGCCAGATCCGGCACTGCTTTGACACGGACACCCCCCTTCCCTGGGCCCTTCATGAGAAGGCTATGGACTTTTACCGCCAGTATCTGGTGGTGGGAGGCATGCCGGAATGTGTGATGCAGTTTTCCCAGACAAAGGATTACATTCTGGTCCGCCATACCCAGGATACGATTCTGGCCAGCTATCTCAATGATATGAGCAAATATAACCATCTCAATGAGATTAAGAAGACCCGTCTTGCTTATGACAATATTACGGTGCAGTTATCAAAGAAAAACACCCGTTTCCAGTATAAGCTGATCAAGAAAGGGGGCCGTGCTTCGGAATTTGAAAATGCCATCGAATGGCTGATTCTGTCGGGAATCGTGTCCCAGGTCTATCAGGTAGAACAGATCCGGAAACCGCTGGAGAATTATAAAAATATTGACGCGTTCAAGATATACGTGTCAGATTCCGGCCTTCTTTGTGCAAAGAAGGACCTGGCAGCCGCAGATATCCTCTATATGTCCCGGGAACTCGATGATTTCAAGGGCGGAATGACGGAGAATTATGTAAATATCCAGCTTTCCATCAATGGATACAGAACCTATTACTGGAATTCGGAGCGGGGAGCAGAGATTGATTTTGTGATCCAGCGGGACGGCCAGCTGATCCCCATTGAGGTCAAGAGTGCAGATAATACCAGGGCCAAGAGCTTAAAGGTGTACATGGAGGCCTTTCAGCCAGCCTACGCCATTAAGCTCTCGGCAAAGAATTTCGGATATGAAGACCAGAAAAAGACAGTACCGCTGTACGCGGCATTCTGCTTATGATGTTACCCTCAGTGGACAAAGGGACAACCATGTGTCCCCTTGTCCACTGAGGGTACCGCTGGCAGAGCACCTACCTTGGCCAGTACACAAACACAGCCACAGACCTGGGCCGCATGACAAAGCTTCCGTTTATACGGACCGCGTCCTGGTCCTCATAGAAGTAACGGCCGGCCCCGTCTCCATAGGTGTTCACATGGAGTCTCCACTGGCCATGGCTGTGAAGGTTGGGCAGGGTGAAGGTGACATTCTCCCAGTAGGTGTTGACCGCAATATAGACCAGGTCGTCACAGCGCCGCTTCCGGTCATAGCCGGCAAAGCAGACGGCAAAGGTATGGGTGGCAGACTCAAGCTTTATAATCCGGGCAGAGCCGGTGTCATAGACTGCCATGGGCTCCATGCCGCAGACCGCATTGGGCATATGGCGGCTGATCACCGGGTGGCGGAAGCGGAAATGGATCATGAACCGGAAGAATTCGTACAGGTGCCGGTTCTTCTCCAGAAGCTGCCAGTCCAGCCAGGAGATCTCGTTGTCCTGGCAGTAGCTGTTGTTGTTGCCGAACTGGGTGTTGCCGAACTCGTCCCCGGCCAGGAACATGGGGGTGCCCCGGCTGCACAGCAGCACGGTGCAGGCATTGCGGATCATGCGGAACCGCAGTTCCAGAACCTCCGGGTCATCCGTGTCCCCCTCCACGCCGCAGTTCCAGCTCCGGTTGTCGTTGGCGCCGTCGGTGTTCTGCCAGCCGTTGATCTCGTTGTGCTTCTCATTGTAGGAGTAAAGGTCATACATGGTGAAGCCGTCGTGGCAGGTCAGGAAGTTGATGCAGGAGTTGTAGCCGGCATAGTCCCGTTTCTGGCCCTCCATCTGGGAACCATAAAGGTCCCCGGAGCCGCAGATGCTCCAGGCCGCATTCCGGGCCTCCCAGGCCTCCCCTTTGAGAAAACTCCGCAGAGAATCCCGGTACCGGCCGTTCCACTCAGCCCAGCGCCTGCTGGCCGGGAAGTTCCCCACCTGGTACATGCCGCCGGCATCCCAGGCCTCGGCGATCAGCTTTAGGTTGTTGAGCAGGGGATCATAGGCCAGGCTCCGCAGCAAAGGCGGATTGTTCATGGGAGAGCCGTCTTCATTTCTCCCCAGGATACTGGCCAGGTCAAAGCGGAAGCCGTCCACCCGGTAACTGATGGTCCAGTACCGCAGGCACTCCTGGATCATAAGCTGGACCACCGGGTGGTTGCAGTTAAGGGTATTGCCGCAGCCGCTGAAATTGTAATAGTAGCCGTCGGGAGTCAGCATGTAGTATATGTTGTTGTCAATGCCCTTGAAGCTGAATACCGGGCCCTTCTCGTTGCCCTCGGCCGTGTGGTTGAACACCACGTCCAGAATCACCTCGATCCCGTTGCTGTGCAGCTCCCGGATCAGTTCCTTCAGTTCGGTTCCCTCCACGTTGTATTCTACGGAAGCGGCATAGCTGGAGTTGGGGGCAAAGAAGCACACGGAATTGTACCCCCAGTAGTCCAGCAGCTTCCTGCCGTCCACTTCCCTGGCGTTCATGGTCTCGTCGAATTCGAAAATAGGCATCAGTTCCACGGCATTGATCCCCAGATCCTTGAGATAAGGGATCTTTTCCTTAAGCCCTTCAAAGGTGCCCGGATGGCGCACACCGGAGGAGGCATGCTGGGTAAAGCCGCGGACATGGAGCTCGTAGATCACCAGATCGCTAAGCTCCCTGGAAGACTGGGGCGCATCCCCCCAGTCGAACATGTCCCGGACCACCCGGGCCCGGTAGTGGCTGCGCATCTGCTTCCCCCAGATCCTCTGGCCGGAAACGGCCCGGGCGTAGGGGTCCAGAATAATGGCATTCTTGTCGAAGATCAGCCCCCTGCCAGGATCATAGGGACCGTCGATCTGGTATGCGTATTCGAAATCCTCTGCGTTCAGGCCGAAGACAATCATGGAGTATACGTCGCCGATTTTGTATTCTTCCGGGAAGGGGAGGACGGCGAATGGCTCTTCCCCGTTAATGTGGTAAAGCAGCAGCTGGCAGGAGGTGCCGCCGTGGGTGTGTATGGTAAAGTTGATGCCTACCGGCATGGACATGGCTCCGTTGACGTCAAACAATCCGGGACGCACCAGGAATCCGCCGCTTTCCCCCATGGGACTGATGGTGGCAAGTTCTTCAAGTATCGCGTTTTGTCGGTATAAATTCACAATGTTCTCTCCTCAGTGAAAAATCATAGGCCTCCAGAGGGTGTCTGGAGGGACCTTCGGATACCGGGCCAGATCAGAGAGAGGCCGCTGTAAATGATATTTTATTCTATATTGTAAACTTTGTCACGGAGAAAATTCTTAAGATTCGAGGAAAAATGTAACAGCAGCGGTCCCCAGGGCAGGGGAAAAACGGACAAAAACATGCCTGCAAGACTGTTTTTGTCCGTTTTTCCCATCGGGCGGACGCCCGGTGGTTTTTGTCCCTGATGCTTTCCGGGGCAGGAAGATGCCCGTAAAAAGCGTCAAAGTCAGATATGCTCCAGCCTCTGCCTGATAAACCGGTGAATCAGCTCCATGGCCCCCTCCCATTCATCCGTGCGGGATACGGTAAATCCGTGAAGACTGTTGACAAACCGGCGGCAGGTGACGGTGATTCCGGCCTCCACCAGCATGGAGGCAAAGCGTTCCCCTTCTTTGCACAGCTTATCCAGCTGGCAGGTGATCATCAGGGTCTCCGGAAAATGCTTCAGCATAGAGAGCTCCGCAAAGACCGGGGAGGCGTAGGGATTTTTGCCCTCCCCCTTCTGGCAGTAGCTGGCGTTGTAGATATTGGCGTCCTCCGGCGCAGAGTCTCCTTCCTCCCTGGGCTTGGAGGCCGGGTCCGTGTATACATCCAGGGGCGGGTAATCCATGATCAGGCCTGCCGGCCGGAAGGCCCGGGTCTCACCTGCACGCATGCAGACCGTGGCGGCCAGATTGGCTCCGGCGCTGTGTCCGGCCAGGATAATCCTGGCGGGATCAATGCCCAGCTCCCGGGCGTGTTCAAAGGCATAGGCCGCCACCCGGTAGCTTTCCAGAACCGCCGTGGGGAAGGGATCTTCCGGGGCCACCCGGTAGTCCACATCCCAGACCACACACTGGTGGGCCAGGGCCAGCTTCCGGCAGAAAAAGCCGCTGCGGATATCCCAGCCCCGGATAAAGCCGCCGCCGTGGAAATTGATAACCAGGGGAACCTTGTCCGGGTGCTCCGGCATGGTCTGGGGTGTGATGCGGTAGACAGGAATGGGGTGGCCGTCATCGGCAGGAACGTAGAACAGGCTCTGTGCGGCAGGATATGCTGCCAGCTCCTCCGGCGTGGGAGTGCCCACAGGTTCCCGGGCCCGCAAGGGCTCAACGGCGGCAAGTAACTGGTCTCGGGTCATAAACATACTCCTTTCGTAATGGTCGCGGGCATACGGCCCATCGCTTTAGCGATTCTAAATGGTTGTATGCCGTAACAGTTCAAGGGTTATCTGAACTGTTACCTGTCATAAAACCATAAGCTCTTTGGGGAATTCGGTCAGGTTGACGGTTCCTTCCGGGGACAGCCAGACCATATCCTCGATCCGCACCCCCAATTGTCCCGGCAGGTAGATGCCGGGCTCCATGGTGATGATGTTGCCGGCGGAGAACACGTCCCTGCTGTTCTGGGCGGCCCGGAGGCCGTCGTGGCAGACCAGGCCCACAGAGTGTCCCAGACCATGGCCGAAGGTTCCGGCATAGGCGGAAGCGTCGATGATGTCCCTGGCAGCCTTGTCGGTATCGTGGCCGGTTCTGCCGGGGGCAATGGCCCGGATGCCTGCAAGCTGTGCCTGGAGAACCAGGTCATAGACCTGGCACATCTCATGGGTGGCGTGGCCCAGGGCAAAGGTGCGGGTCATGTCGGAGCAGTAGCCTCCGATCTTGACCCCGATATCCAGGGTAACGAAATCTCCGCTGCACAGCTTCCGGTTTCCCGGGAAGCCGTGGGGCAGGGAGGAATTGGGGCCGCTGAGGATGATCACCGGAAATGCCAGGCCTTGGGCTCCGTTGCGGTAAAAGCGGTAGACCAGCTCTGCCACCAGCTCCTGCTCGGTGACTCCCGGGCGGATCAGGGGCAGCAGCTCATGGAGGGATTTCTCCACAATCCGCTGGGCCCGGATGGTGCACTGGACCTCTTCCGGCAGCTTGACATGGCGCAGCTCTTCCAGCATGCCTCCCAGGTCCCTTAAGGGGCAGGGCAGGGCCTTCTCCCAGGCCCGGTACTGGCTGACGGTCAGGGTATGGTCCTCCACAGCCAGCCACTTAAACTCCAGGCCGGCAGCCAGCTCCGCCACCACAGGCATGAACCCCTGGTCTGCCCGGGTCAGGTGGACACCGCTTCCGGCAAAATGGGACTCTGCTGCCTCAATGGTCCGGAAATCCGTAAAGTACCAGGCCTCCTCCGGTGTCACCACCATGGCTGCGCTGGCAAAAAAGTCCGTCAGGTAAAAATGGCTGGTTCCCCAGGTCACCAGGGCAGCCGGAATCCCGGCCTGCCCCAGTGCCTGCTGGAACCGGTTCAGTTTCTTCATCATATCTGTTCCCCCGCAATCCTCCGTGCTTCTTCCACCACCGAATGCTCTCCGTGGGCCTGGTCGTACTCCTCCTGGGTCACCATCCGCAGGGCTCCGGTGGGACATACCCGGACGCAGGCCGGTTCCAGCCCGTACTGGAGACGCAGATAGCAGCCGTGGCATTTCTCCATCTTTCCCTCCCCGTTAAAGGACGGGGCGCCAAAGGGACAGGCCATGGCACAGCTGTGGCAGCCGATGCAGTCCCGGTTGTCAAACACGGTCAGGTCCGTCTGGGGATCTTTTCTCAGACAGCCTACAGGGCAGGCAGTGACGCAGGGGGCCGGGGAGCAGTGCATGCAGGCCACGGAATAGTGGCTGAACACCGGTTTGTCCCCCAGCTCCTGGGTCTCAAAGATGGTGCGGAAGGGGGCATTTCCGGTCCCCGGGTCATAATCATTCTGGTCCATGCAGGCCACGGCGCAGGCGCCGCAGCCACAGCAGAGAACCGGATCAAAATCCAGAATCATTTTACTCATGGCTTTCTCCTTTCCTGGCAGCCGCTGCAATCCGGCAGCGGCTGGAGCGGAATGCCGGGAACCCGGAATAGGGGTCCAGCCGGTCATGTCCCACCAGATCGCTTACGCTGGCCTCCCGGTAACCGTGATACATGGAAACCAGTCCCCTGGGCATCCGCCTGGACAGGGTCACAGGCACCGTGATGCCGCCGCAGGGGGTCTCTATGGTAACCAGGTCTCCCTCCCCGATCCGGAGCATTTCCCCGTCCTCCAGGCTGATCTCCGCACAGGCTTTGGGCCGCAGGGTCCGCAGCCAGGATACGTCGTGGAGCCGGGAGTGCAGGGCATTGGGCAGGCGCCCGCCTTCGGTCAGGGTCATGGGATACAGGGCCGGGTCCGCGTCGTCCAGAGGCGCCCGGTAGGTGGGCAGGGGGTCCAGGCCCCATTCCGGGTGGGCGGCAATCAGCTCGGATTTCAGCTCGAATCTTCCGGTGGGGGTATCCAGTCCCTTCTTTAAGGTGGCAAACTCCTGGTGGGGCGCAAACTCCGGCACCTTTAAGGGCGTGTCCGCCTGCTGGAGCTGGTCCACGGTAAAGGAAACAGGACTCAGGATGTATTCCAGGCAGGCCCGGTAGCCGGCTTTCAGCAGGGGGTCCGGCAGGTCCATGGCCCGGGCCAGGTCACACATAATATCCGCGTCGGACCGGGACTGGTAAAGAGGCGGAATCACCGGCTTGGTATAGTAGGCATAGCCGCCCGGGTAGGACTTGAACTCTTCCCTCTCAAAGGAGGTGCAGGCAGGCAGCACAATATCCGCGTACCGGCTGGTATCGGTCTGGAATAGGTCCACATCCACGAAGAAATCCACCTGTTCCAGGGCTTTTTTCATGTAGGTGTCACTGTCGGGGAACATGCGGTAATTCATGCCAAAGGCCAGAACCGCTTTCACCGGGTAGGGGATGCCTTCCAGAATCTGCCTGGGCAGGTCCATGGACTGGGCCTCCTTTTCCAGCTGGTTCCACAGGGGGAAGCGCTGGGCCCCTACGGGAGCCGCCATGGAGGACTTGCGGGCCTCCTTGACAAATTCATGCTCCAGGGTGTGGTAGCCGGAAGCCTGGTGGGTGTAGGTGAAGGGCGCCGGCATCTGGCCGCCTTTGCGGTCATAGTTGCCGGTAATGGCGCTTAAGGCCATGATGGCCCGGTAATTCTGCATGCCGTTGATATGGTGGGCCAGGGGAGCGGAGCTTTCCCGGATGCTCATGGGGCCGTACTCATGGATCATTTCCGCGGCTTTCTGCACCTTCTCATAGGGAACTCCGGTCAGGTCCTCAATATTGTCCTTGTTAAATCCTTTACAGTACCGGGCGTACTCCTCAAAGCCGTGGACATAGGCGTCGATGTAGTCATGGTCCACCCAGTCATTGGCAATCAGCTGGTTGGCAATGGCCAGTGCCAGGGCGCCGTCGGTGCCGGGGCGGGGCTGTAAGTACAGATCCGCAATCTTCTCCACGGTCTGGGTGTACATGGTATCCACAATGATGAATTTCACCCCGTTTTTCTTCAGCCGCTCCGTGTTGCGGGCAGCCAGGTAGCCGGAGAAATAAGGATTGTGGGCCCAGCCCAGAAACAGCCGGGAGTTGCGCATGTCAGGCCGGGCCGGCAGGGCCGTGGCCGTCTCCCAGGCCATAAGGCCGGAGGTAAAGCAGGTGCTGGACTCGGTTCCGTAGTTGGGGGAGCCGAAGGAGTAGGCCAGCCGCTGGAGAATGGGGCGGTACCATTTGCAGTAGCCGGAGAAGAAGAACACCGACTGGGCGCCAAAGTCCCGCTTATACCCCAGAAGCTTTTCCGAGATGGTCTTATAGGCTTCCTCCCAGGTAATGGGGGTAAATTCCCCGCTTCCCCTGGGGCCGGTGCGCTTTAAGGGAGTCTGAAGCCGGTCCTTCCGGTAGATATACTGGCGGTTGGCAGCGCCTTTGGTGCACAGAAGTCCCCGGTTTAAGGGGTGGTCCTTATTACCCTCCACCTTAAGGATGACTCCGTCCTTCACATAGGCGTCCACGCCGCAGTGGGAGGATGGGGAACAGATGTCGCAGAGGGTGTGGCGGATCTCAATGCCTGTTTCCCCGCAGGGAATCTTTGCTTTCAGCAGTTCCTCTCTAGTTGCCATGGCTTTCTTCGCCTCCTTCCAGTTCCAGGATGAATTCCTCGGTTAAGCCTTCCTTTTTCAGCACGCCCCGCTGCAAATCCGGGATGGGGTGGTGCCGGTTCTGGATGATACCCAGAATATGGTTTTTCAAAATGCCGCTGATCCGGTAGCTGCCCAGAATATTGATGCCCACAACACGGCCTTCCTGCCGGACGGCTTCGATGAACAGGCCCTTGTCCCGGTTCTCAAAGGTCAGGGTATGGCCGGTGACCCGGTTATCCCCGAAGCCGATAAAGTCCATGCCGAAGAAGTGGGTGATGTTGTGGAGCATGTTTCCGTTAAAGGATCTGGTGCTGCCGCACATGGCAGCTCCGGCGGTGTAGCCCTGGTAGGCGGCATTGGCCCACAGTCCGATGACCTGGGGCTGGCCGTTCTGCAGGTTGCGCCCTTCGCAGCAGTCCCCGGCCGCATAGATGCCGGGAGCGCTGGTCTCCATGAAGGTGTTGACCGTGATGCCCCGTCCGGTGGCAAGTCCGGCCTGGACAGCCAGGTCCATATTGGCCCGGGTGCCGATGCAGAGTCCCACCAGGTCCGCAGGCAGCAGGGTGCCGTCGGTGCATTCCACCAGGGCGGCAGTGTCCGTGCCCTTGTGGATGGCTTTTAAACCGGCGCCGAATTTCATGGTCACGCCCTGGCCTTCCAGATGCTTCTGGATGCGGGCGGCAGTGGTGGGGTAAGCCGCCAGGGGGAAGATACAGGGGGCCATGTCTGCCAGGGTGGTGGGAATGCCGTTATTGTGGAGCACCTCCACCACCTTGATGCCGGCCATGGACGCACCCACGACCACGCCGCGGGCAATCCCCCCTTCCTCCATCCGCCGTTTTAAGTCCCGGGCATCGTCCAGGGTCCGCATGGAAATGCAGGCCTCCGGACATTCATTGGGAACAGGGGGCGTGAAGGACCGGGCGCCGGTGGCCAGCAGAATACCGTCATAGGCGCGGACCGTGCCGTCCTCCAGGGTAATGGACCGTGCCTCCGGGTCCAGACCGGTGATCCGGGTGCCCGGGAAAATGTTGGCCTTGCAGGCAAGGGAAATATCCTCCAGGCTGCCGAAGGGGAACATGCCCTCATAGCGGAGCCGGCTGGAAGCGTAGTAGGTGGTGAGCATGGGATTGTAGGGAGCATCCTTGTGCTCGGAGTAGATATCGACCCGGCACTGGGAGTCCACGTCGCGGATTGCGGTAAGGGCGTGGTATCCGGCGCAGCCGAAGCCGATGATTGCGTAAGATGCCATAGGTAACTCCTTTCTGCTGAATATGGTTCCGGGTTTGGCCGGTATGGGCCATTCCCCGGTGAAATGCGCGTTTACTTCCGGTTCTGTCCCGTATGGGCCTGGTGCATCCGCACCAGATTGTCCAGGGCCTGGTTCAAAAGGCTGCGGCTGCATCCGATATTCATCCGCATAAAGCCTTCCCCTCCGGTGCCGAAGTGGAGCCCGTCGTTAAGGCCCAGATGCCAGGTGTGGACCAGCTCCTGGGCCAGGGCCTGGTCCGTAAGGCCAAAGGCCTTGAAATCCAGCCACATAAGGAAGGTGCCTTCCAGCTTTGCCGGGATAATGGAAGGGGCTTCCGCGGCCAGGCGGTCCGTCACCAGGCGTGCATTGTCTTCCAGATAGGAAAGCTGGGCATCCAGCCAGTCAGAGCCGTAAGCGTAGGCGGCTGCGGAGGCTTCCAGGGCCACCACGCTGGGATTGATCAGCCAGGCGCTGCGCAGCCGGGCATTGATCCGGTCACTGACGTCAGGGTCCGGCACCAGAAGGCTTGAGATGGCCAGGCCGGACACATTGAAGGTCTTGCCCGGGGCAATGCAGCTGATGGTCCAGGGACGGCCTTCTGGAACGGAGAGCACCGAGGTGCAGCGGTTGCCGAAAAGCCCGATATCACAGTGGATCTCATCGGACACCAGATAGACCTGGTACTGGGCACAGAGCTTTACCAGGCGGGTGATCTCATCCCGGGTCCAGACCCTTCCCACCGGGTTGTGGGGATTGCACAGAACCATCATTTTCACGCCTTTCTGGAAGGCCTGCTCCAAATGGGCGAAATCCATGGTATAGGTATTGTCCTTATGTACCAGGGGGTTCTCCACCACCTTCCGTCCGGCCCCTGCGATCACGGCCTGGAAGGGATCATACACCGGAGGCTGGATCAGAACCTGGTCGCCGGGCTCAGTCAGGGCCTGGACACAGTAGCTGATGGAGGTGACCACCCCGCAGGCAGGCCGGATCCAGCTTTTCTCCAGGGTCAGTCCGTGGCGCTTCCAAAACCAGTCCATAATGCTGGTAAAATACTGGTCACTGGGGAAGCTGTAACCAAAGACCGGGTGGCTGCACCGCCTGGTAATGGCTTCGGTTACCTGGCTGGGGCAGGCAAAGTCCGTGTCTGCAATCCAGAGGGGCAGTACCTGCTCCTCATTAAATTTCCCCTGCCGTCTGTCCCACTTGATACAGTGGGTACCGGTCCGGTCAATGGGAGTGTCAAAGTCAAATGGCTGGTTCATGGGGTAGTTCTCCTTTTAATAACATGTACTATGGTTTTATTATTATCGTACTATTTTTCGGTGAAAATGTCCAATATAAGCTTATAATGGATTGATTGGGAAAACGATATCAATGTAGCAGTTCGCGGGGCGGGGAAAAATCATTATTTCCACAATTTTGGATTTGTGATATGATATAGGAACAGATTTAGATTTGTCAGAAGGAGATGGGGCTATGATCATACCACGACACTACGAAGACCTGCAGGTGCTTCACGGGAACACCATGGCTTCCAGGGCCTGCCTGAATTTTGAAGGAGTGGACTCCTGCTTCTATATGTGTGGCTCAACGGGATCTATGTGGGCTACAGCCAGGTATCCCACTGTACCAGTGCCTTCCGGCAGCACGGTGCTGTGCCTGGACTATGCCCAGGACGGCATTGGCTCCAACAGCTGCGGGCCCAGGCTTTTAAAGAAGTAACGGTTTGACCAGGAGACGTTTGCATTTACCATAAAACTGGCTCCCTTTGTGAGCCGCTCAGACATACCGGGAGGTGACAGGAATGGATTTGGTACAGCTTGAGTATTTTAAGGCCGTGGCAGAGGCCGGGCACCTGACCAATGCCGCCAGGAAGCTGAATGTGGCCCAGCCTGCACTCAGTGTCAGCATCGCGCGTCTGGAGAATGAGGTGGGGGTTCCCCTGTTTGACCGGGTAGGCCGGGGAATCTATCTCAATAAGTGTGGGGAAATCTATCTGGAATACGTGGAGCAGGCCCTGGGGGTCATGAAGAAGGCACAGAGCGAGGTGGATACCTACTGTGAGAAGCTGGAGAATGTGATGACCCTGGGAGTGGTCAGCAAGCCCTTTTCCCAGATGATGCTGATGGAGTTCAAGTCCCTTTATCCCAATTGCAGCATCCGCCAGATCGACCTTTCCGCCGGAAATGTGGAGGAGGAGCTTCTGAAAAATCAGGTGGATTATGTTATCACCGCCTGTTTAAGCCCTTCCCCGGGAATCGTGGGGGAGGAGATCCGGCGGGAGCAGATGGTGCTGGTGGTTCCTTCCTCCCATCCCCTGGCAGACCGCAGCTACATATCCCTGGGAGAGGCGCGGGGAGAGAAGTTCATCAATCTTCCCAAGGAATACGAGTACCGGAAGAACACGGACAGGATGTGCCAGGAGGCGGGATTTACCCCGGATGTGGCCATGGAATGCTTCCATTGCCATATGGTGGAGCTGGTAAGTGCCGGTCACGGGGTAGCCCTGATGACCCGGGACCGTGCCATGAAGAACCAGGGCAATGACCGGATTCGGATTCTCCCGGTCAGGGACCCGGAGTACTATATGTGTTACTATATTGTATGGAAAGCCGGACACCATTTCAATAAGATATCCAGGGAGTTCCGGAAGTATCTGAAGGAACACTGCGGTGCGGAAGAGGTGGAATGCGGCGGGTGTGAAGGGTGAGACGAAAGAGCGCACAGACAGACGTCAGGCTTCAGATACTAGTACATCGTTGCATTAATCCCGAAGTAAATAGTGCTTGATATTCGTGTCA
>CAJTOV010000019.1:34657-34879 GCA_910577765.1 uncultured Lachnospiraceae bacterium | reverse complement strand
TCCATATCCACAAATTCCGGTTCCCGTAATCCGTACTCATTCATTTCACGAATCAGTTTCGAAATACCAGTTCCCCATCCTTCCCCAGGTCACCCAGGCATTTCCACCTCATTGAGACACAGAAACGCCGCCAGATTCCCCCGTTCATTCCCCATGGTCCTGTGGGAGAACAGAAGCCCCGGATTACAGTGGGTACAGATATCCGTAGTGTGGATCTGTTCC
>CAJTOV010000019.1:0-34647 GCA_910577765.1 uncultured Lachnospiraceae bacterium | reverse complement strand
TCAAGAATAATCTGGTTGGCCCGCCACAGATCCAGCTGGTATTTGCCGTTCCCCTTCCGGTAAAGCAGTTCCTTATGGTACTCCCGGTCAAAGGCCTCCTCAAAGACCTCCACCACCTCCCTGCCCACTTCATAGCAGGACTGGCAGATGCTGGGCCCGATGCAGCAGATCACATCCGCCGGGTCTGTGCCGTATTCCTGGGCCATCCGCTCCAGAGTCACCCTGCCCATCCGGTTTACGGTTCCCCGCCACCCGGAGTGGGACAGCCCGATGGCTTTGTGAACCGTGTCCACCAGATACAGGGGCACACAGTCCGCATAGAAGGTTACCAGGGTCAGCCCCGGAACATTGGTCACCAGGCCGTCCACATCCTGATAGTCCCGGTCACGGACCACACCCTTCCCTGCATCCTCCCGGGTCACGGTCCGCACATGGGTGGTGTGGGTCTGCCAGGACAGCACCATATCCTCAGGACGCACTCCCAGCACCCCTGCCATACGGCGGTAATTCTCCATCACATGGTCCGGGTTATCCCCCCTGGTAAAGGTGAAATTCATGGTTGCAAAGTATCCCTCACTGACCCCTCCCAGCCGGGTGGAAAAAGCATGGCGTACAAGTCCCGTTTCCTCCAGGGCCGGGAAAGACAGCCAGGTGACTCCCTGCTCCTGCCGTACCGCAAGCGGTTCCTTACCTGGTTTCCGAATCCATTCCATTTCGGTCTCACTCCTTTCAAAAAGGACAGTCAAAGGCATTTTCAATATGGGTAATTTTTCCGTCCCCGTCAATTCCAATCACATCGAACCGGCAGGCCAGATTGCCGCTGTCCGGATACCCGGCAAAATGTCCGGCAGCCGCCCGGCCGATCCGCTCCTGCTTGTGCCGGTCCACGGCCTCCAGGGGCGTCCCGTACCGGCTGCTGCCCCGGTATTTGATCTCACAGTAGACCACCACCCCGCCGGTCCGGGCCACCAGGTCCAGTTCCCCAAAGGGATTTTTCCAGTTCCGGTCCAGAATCTCATAGCCTTTCTTCTCCAGATACTCTGCTGCCATCTGTTCGTACTCTGCTCCCACCTGACGCCGGTTACCTGCTTTTTCTCCGGTAAATTTCTCCATAAACGTCCTCCGGTGAATGGGACATGCCCCATACTCCCGGATAGCCGCAATATGGGCTGCCGTCCCATACCCCTTGTGCTTTGCAAACCCGTATTCCGGGAACAGCACATCATACTGGGCCATCATATGGTCCCTGGTAACTTTGGCCAGGATACTGGCCGCCGCGATGGAAACACTTTTGGCGTCCCCCTTAATAATGGGAACCTGGGAAATGTCCAGATCCGGAATAGTCACCGCGTCATTAAGCAGCAGGTCCGGCGCCACCTTAAGCCCCCGGACCGCCTGCCGCATAGCCTCATAGGTGGCCTGAAGGATGTTGATCTTATCAATGACCTCCGGGCTGACAATGCCCACATTCCAGGCTACTGCCTTCTCCTGAATCTCCAGAAACAAAGCCTCCCGGCGCTTCTCTGACAGTTTCTTGGAATCATTGAGATACAGAATCTCGCAGTCCCTGGGCAGAATCACTGCCCCTGCCACCACGGGACCTGCCAGGGGGCCCCGGCCTGCCTCATCCACCCCGCACAAGTATGTGCAGGCTCCGTAGGCATCCTCGTACTCCCGCATGGCCTTTAAACGCCGGCGCTCTGCCTCAAGCTTCTCTCCTGTCATTTTCCGCGCCATGGCATTCCCTCCTCTCCAGGGTAATCCGCCCCAGCTTCCCGCTGCGGAAATCATCCAGGACCATGGAGGCTGCCTTGGCCGTATCCGTGTCCCCGCCCTTTTGCAGGCATCCCCGCAGTCTGGCAATCTGCTCCAGTATCCCGGCTGCCTGGGCCATGGATATTCCATTGGCCCTGTCCTCGCCTTCCAGGGCTTCCACCGGATACCGGTTCTTTAATTCCTGGGGATAATGCTCTGCCAGCAGCCGCACCAGCTCCATGGCCAGCTCCTCCCGGTTGAGAATCTCGTCATTGATGGAACCGATCAATGCCAGAAGAAGCCCTATCTGCTGGTCCTCAAACTTGGGCCAGAGTATGCCGGGGGTGTCCAGAAGCTCCAGGGTCCGGTTCAGGCGAATCCACTGGTTGCCCTTGGTAACTCCCGGCTTGTTGCCGGTTTTTGTGCAGGCCTTTCCCGCAAAGGAATTGATAAAGGTGGATTTACCCACATTGGGGATTCCCACCACCATGGCCCGGACCGGACGGTTAAGAATGCCCCGTTTCCGGTCCCGCTCAATCTTCTCCCGGCAGGCTTCCTGGACCACCCCGTTAAGCTGCTTGAGACCGCTGCCGCTTCGGGCATTGACCTTCAGCACCAGGAATCCCTGCTCCTGGAAGTACCGGGTCCATGCCTCATTCATCCGCTGGTCTGCCAGGTCTGCCTTGTTGAGAAGCACCACCCGGGCTTTTCCCTTTCCCAGCTCATCCAGATCCGGGTTGCGGCTGGCCAGCGGCACCCGGGCATCTACCAGCTCAATCACCAGGTCAATCAGTTTCATATCCTCTTTCATGGCACGCTTCGCTTTGGTCATGTGCCCTGGATACCATTGAATATTCACAAAGAATCCCCCTATCATCCAGTATCGTCTCCCGGAATCCCTGTTTCGGGTCTGCATGTTAAAACTCCATCCAATCAGTGGGACCGCACCAGCCCAATCTCGATCAGCGGGAAGATCCGCATCCACACCTTTCCCACAATCTGCTCCTGGCGCACATTCCCCACATTGGCGAACCGGCTGTCCTCACTGCTGTCCCGGTTATCGCCCAGAAGGAAATACTCTCCCTCCCCCAGCTCCACCGGATGCTCCGCCAGACCGGCCAGGGCCACCTCATCCAGACCGTCCTCTGCCTCCAGCCGCTCCCCGTTGAGATAGATAAAACCATTCTTAATCTGGACCACATCCCCCGGAATCCCGATGACCCGCTTGATGTTGGCCTTGTTATCATCCCGCAGAAACACCACAATATCCATCCGGTCCGGCTTCCCGAAATCATAGCTGAGCCGGTTCACCAGCACCACGTCCCCGGACTGTAAAAGCGGCATCATGGACTGTCCCACCATCTGTACCTGCGTCCCAAAGGAATGCAGACAGAACCAGGCAAATGCCAGAGCCACCGCAATATCCACGATCCAGCCAAATATCCGCCGGACCAGCGTCTGTTCATTGGTCTTATAAAATTCCACCCGTTATACCCCATCCCTGATCATACAAAACCTGTTCCAGCAACTCCAGTAACCTGACGGCTATTTTGTCCCATACGTCCTGCCGTCCAGCCATTAAAAAATCAGGGGACAATCCACATTGTCCCCCTGCAACCGAATCCTTATTAGTAACTATTTAACCAGCTCTTTCACCTTGGCCGCCTTGCCGACTCTCTGTCTCAGGTAGTTCAGCTTGGCCCGTCTTACCTTACCATGACGGACAACCTCGATGTTATCAACAAAGGGGGAATGTACCGGCCAGGTCTTCTCCACACCGATTCCGTTGGAATTCTTACGGACGGTAAAGGTCTCTCTTGCGCCGCCATTCTGCCGCTTGATCACGGTTCCCTCGAACACCTGGATTCTCTCCCGGTTGCCCTCCTTGATCTTGTTGTATACCTTGACGGTATCTCCAACACGGAACTCCGGTACGGACTCCTTCATCTGGGCAGCTTCGATGTTCTTAATAATCTCGTTCATGTGTGTGAACCTCCTTCATATGTTTGATGTTCTGTAATGCACGTACCTGGAAGGCTGTCCGGACATCCGGTACTGCCGCCCCATCCGCATCAGAGGACCATCTCTTTTTCGTCACAACTCAGTAATCTTATCACAAATTTTCCCTGGATGCAAGCAGTTTCTCCAGATAGATCCGTTCTTTTTTTGTCAGAACCGCATGCTCCAGCAGATCCGGACGCCGCTCCAGGGTACGCTCAATGGACTTCTGCCTGCGCCATTCCTCGATGTTCTTATGATGGCCCGACAAGAGTACCTCCGGCACCGGCATCCCCTCATAGATCTCGGGCCGGGTGTACTGGGGATATTCCAGCAGATTGTCGTGGAAGGATTCGATCTCCGCAGACACGTCATTGTTCAGCACCCCGGGCACCAGCCGGGAAATGGCGTCGATCATCACCATGGCCGGCAGCTCCCCGCCGGTAAGCACATAATCACCGATGGAAAGATGGTCCGTGACAATCAGTTCCAGGGCCCGCTCGTCAATGCCCTCATAATGGCCGCATAAGAATACCAGATCCTCCTCACGGGAAAGCTCCCTGGCAGTCTCCTGGTTAAATACCCTGCCCTGGGGGGTCATGTAGAGAACCCTGGGCTTCTTCCCGGTCCGTTCGCACAAAGCCCGGTAAGCCGCACATACCGGCTCCGCCTGCATGACCATCCCGGCCCCGCCTCCATAAGGGGCATCATCCACATGCCGGTGCTTCTCCCGGGTATAGTCCCGGATATTTACCGCATTGATGGACAAGAGTCCCCGCTCCACGGCCCGCCCGATGATGCTGGTATTCAGCCCGTCCAGAACCATATCGGGAAACAGTGTTAAAATATGAAAATTCATCCCTATCCGTCCCCTACAAATCCAGTAATCCGTCCAGAATATGGACGGTCATCTCCTGCCTGTCCAGATCCACATCCAGAATACAGGATTTGATGGCCGGGAACAGATACTCCTTCCCGTCCTTATGCTCAATCACATACACGTCATTGGCTCCGGTCTGGATCACATCCTTCAAAGTCCCGAAAGCCTCCCCCTCATCGGTGACCACAGACAGCCCTATGAGATCCGCGATAAAATTCTCATCCGGCCCCAGCTTCACCGCCTGGTCCCGGGTCACCAGAAGGTCCCGGCCCTTATACTTCTCCACCTCATTAATAGAGTCAAATTCCCGGAATTTTAAAATCACCATCTTCTTGAAGAATTTGACGCCCTCAATGTGGAGAACCTCAGGTTCCTGCCCGGTATCCAGAAGCACGGTTTTCAGCTTCTTAAAGCGGTTTTGGTCATCGGTGGTGGGAAACACCTTTACTTCCCCCCGGACCCCATGGGTGGAGGAAATGACACCGACCCGCAGTGTATCATCCATACAGTCAACCTCATTCCAGTTTTATATAGCAGCGGTTCCGGTTACAGAAAGAAGGCTGTGAGAAAAGGTCTTCCCAATGTTTCGGAAACCAGCGCTTTTCTGCGCCGCTTCATGGTTCCCACCCAGGAATCCGCCACCTTTTTCACAGCCCGTCCGGCTATTGAATATCCACAACAACCTTTTTCTCTTCTTTTGAAGCAGCCGCCTTGACTACAGAACGGATGGCCTTGGCAATACGTCCCTGTTTGCCGATCACCTTGCCCATGTCCTCTGGCGCAACCTTCAGTTCAATTACCGTCTCGCCGTCCTTCTCAGCCTCGGTCACAACTACTTCATCTGGATTATCAACCAATGCTTTCGCGATAACCTCAACCAATTCCTTCATAAGCAATCACCTCATGCTTCTCCTTACTGGATGCCGGCGGTCTTTAAAAGCTTTGCTACGCGCTCTGTAGGCTGAGCACCTGTTGCCAGCCATTTCTTTGTAGCTTCCTCGTCAAATTTGATGGCGCTGGGCTCTAAATTGGGATTGTAGGTGCCCACTTCCTCGATAAACTTGCCGTCTCTGGGGGATCTGGAATCAGCCACTACGATTCTGTAGATCGGTTTCTTCTTGGCGCCCATTCTTCTTAATCTCATCTTTACTGCCATGGTTCGTTTCCTCCTGAAAATAATAATAGTAATTATAAAACAACACTCCCGGTCCAGTCTGTGTTTCAGACAAAGACCAGCCTTTTATCAACAAATACAGAAATCTGTATTGTTAGCAAATCCATACCTTAGAACGGCATCTTGAACTTTCCAAGCATGCCCCCAAGTCCTCCCATGCCTCCCCGGCCTTTCTTGCCCATCATGCCGGAAAACTGCTTCATCATCTTCTTCATCTGGTCAAACTGTTTGACAATCCGGTTGACCTCGCTGATATCCACACCGGCGCCCCGGGCGATCCGCTGCTTCCTGGAAGGATTCATCAGGGACGGATTGGCCCGCTCCTCCTTGGTCATGGAAAGGATAATGGCTTCCACCCGGCCCATGGCTGACTCGTCCACCTCCGGCATGCCGCCTTTTAGCTGGCCCATGCCCGGCATCATGCTCATGATGCTGGCCACACCGCCCATCTTCCTGATCTGGCTCATCTGTTCCAGGAAATCATTGTAGTCAAACTCTGCCTTGCGCAGCTTCTGGCTCATCTCCCGGGCCTTCTCCTCGTTGACCTGCAGCTCCGCCTTCTCAATCAGGGTCAGAATGTCTCCCATGCCCAGAATCCGGGAAGCCATCCGGTCCGGATAGAACTGCTCCAGGTCTGAAAGCTTCTCTCCCATCCCCACATAAAGTACCGGCTTGCCGGTGACCGCACGGATGGAAAGGGCTGCACCGCCCCGGGTGTCACCGTCCAGCTTGGTAAGGATCACACCGTCAATGCCCACTTTCTCATGGAACTGGCTGGCCACATTGACCGCATCCTGGCCGGTCATGGCATCCACCACCAGCAGGGTCTGGTACACGGAGACAGCCTCCTTGATATTTACCAGCTCTTCCATCATGCCTTCATCCACATGGAGACGTCCGGCTGTATCCAGAATCACCACATTGCAGCCGTTCTTCGCCGCATGTTCCAGGCCGGCCTTTGCAATATTCACCGGGTTCTGGTTCTCCCCCATGGAAAATACCGGAACCCCCTGCTTCTCCCCGTTGATCTGCAGCTGCTGGATGGCAGCAGGACGGTACACGTCGCAGGCCACTAAAAGAGGCTTTCTGCCCTTGGCCTTCAGCTTGCCGGCAATCTTGGCTGTGGTAGTGGTCTTACCGGCGCCCTGGAGACCTGCCATCATGATGACTGTAATCTCCCCGCCGGGCTTCAGTCCGATCTCCGTGGTCTCGGACCCCATAAGCCGGATCATCTCCTCATGAACGATCTTGATGACCATCTGACCCGGCTGCAGGGAGCCTAAGACCTCTTCCCCAACAGCCCGCTCCTGGACGGAGCTGATGAACTGCTTCACCACCTTAAAGCTGACGTCTGCCTCCAGAAGGGCCATCCTGACTTCCTTTAAGGCAGTCTTCACATCCCCTTCCGTCAGGCGTCCTTTGCCCCGGAGGCTCTTAAATACATTCTGCAATTTATCGGACAAGCTTTCAAAAGCCATATAAATCCTCCTGCCTGGTCTGACTGTCCGGTCACAACTCTATGATATCGCTGGAAATCTGTTCGATCTCCCCGATCAGTGCCTCATCCCTGGTTTCCTTAAACTGTTTTGTCTTTCTGTGAATCTCTTCCACCATCCGGCGGGTAGTCTCAAACTTACTGATCAGGTGAAGCTTCTCCTCATACCCGGTCAGAATCCGGTCGCACCGCTTAATCAGGTCGTGGACTCCCTGGCGGCTGATCCCCTGCTCCTGGGCAATCTCGCTGAGGGAAAGATCGTGGAACACCACATCCTCATACACATGCCTCTGGTGCTCCGTCAAAAGCTCCCCGTAAAAATCATAGAGCATGCTCTGTCTTACTAAACTTTCCATAAATACCACCTGAGCTATCATACACGAAAGAGAGACGGGTGTCAAGTGTTTTTTCTTTACATGCATATGTTTAACTCTATAAATGGTTACTGCGCAAAAGCTGTTGATATGCGTATAAAAATGGCGTATAATATATAGTAGCAAGGAGGACACAAAATGACAGTTCGGGAAATACTAAAGATGCTTCGAAAAGACGGATGGTATACCACCAGCCAGGAAGGCTCCCACATAAGCCTAAAGCACCCGGAAAAGCCCGGAAAAGTCACAGTACCAAATCACAACGGGGACTTGAAACCGGGAACTCTAAACAGCATTTACAAGCAGGCGGGGCTTAAATAGCCCTGGAAAGGAGCGTTTTTCATGCAGAATTTAACTTATCTTGCAGTTTTTGAACCATCCACAGATGGCTCATATAGTATTTACTTTCCTGATTTACCTGGATGTATCAGTGTTGGGAATAATCTGGAAGAGGCAGCACGTATGGCAGCAGAAGCTGCAAGTCTCCATGTGTACAGCATGGAATGTGATAATGAAGAAATTCCCACCCCATCTGTGAATCTGTCTAAAGAAGATACCGAGGGAAATGTTGTAATGCCCATTACCATCCATCCAGATTTATTCCGCATGAAAAAGGATAACGAGCGCATCAAGACCAACATCACTCTTCCGGCATGGCTGAAAAGGATTGCAGAAGAACAAAAGGTAAACTATTCCCGGCTTTTGGAAAGTGCCCTGATTGATTATCTGCAAATTCCTATGTCCGGCAGACAATAACCCACCGCTCTGCTGTCACACGCCATAAATTCATCGCCGCCCACAAAAGCCATATCATAGATCCTCTGAATGGTTACTGATGACTCACAGTTTTTTCATTGTGCCAAATACAACCTATTGACTTTACCGACAACTTATGTTATCATTATCCCATGTTCAAAGATGGACACGCTACCGGGGGGGATCGCACAGCAGGTGAGGTCCCCTTTTTGTTTGAGATGAAAGAATGGAGGATCTTGCTTATGGAAAGGACAATTACGGTATTTCGCGGAGACGGAATCGGGCCGGAGATCACAGCCTGCGTGCTGGAGATTCTGGAGGCGGCAGGAGCCGGACTTACTTATGAGATTTACGATGTGGGAGAAGCAGAGTGGCAGAAACACGGTGCCCTGATTCCGGAGGCAGCATACCAGTCCTTTGAGCGGACCCGAATTCTCTTAAAATCCCCCATTACCACCCCCATTGGAAAGGGCTTCCGTTCCCTGAACGTGACCCTGCGGAAGAAATATGACCTTTACGCCAATATCCGTCCGGCCAAATCCAGCACCGCGGTGAAGACTCCCTTCCATGACATTGACATGGTCATTTTCCGTGAGAATACCGAAGACCTTTACGTAGGCATTGAGAAGCAGGTGGACGAAAACACCATCCACGCCACCAAGGTCATCACAAGAAAGGCCAGTGAGCGGATTATCCGGGATGCCTTTGACTATGCCAGGGCCCATGGCCGGAAAAAGGTCTCCTGCATCCACAAAGCCAATATTCTGAAAATGTCCGACGGACTCTTCCTCTCCATCTTCCAGGACATTGCCCGGGAATACCCGGAAATCGAGACCAATGACAAGATCATCGACAATACCTGCATGCAGATGGTCATGAACCCCAACCAGTTTGACGTGCTGGTCATGCCCAACCTTTACGGGGACTTGATCTCTGACCTGGCCAGCGGCCTGATCGGCGGACTGGGACTTCTGCCCTCCAGCAATCTGGGCAAAGACTACGCCATGTTCGAGGCTGTCCACGGCAGCGCCCCGGATATTGCAGGCCAGCATATTGCCAACCCCACTGCCCTCCTGTGGTCTGCCTGCATGATGCTGGAGTACATGAAAGACTTTGCCTGCGCATCCAGAATCCGCAGGGCCGTGGATCTGGTTCTGGAGGACGGCAGTGTCCTGACCCCGGATCTGGGGGGCCACGCCAGCACAGAGGCTTACCGGGACGCAATCATTGCAAAGCTGGATTAATACCTGACTTGTAACCTGACCTGCACAAAAAGGGCGTGCCGCCACCTTTCATGGTTCTGCGGCACGCCCTTTCCTATGCTGGTATCTTTTACAGCAGGTAATTGTTTTCCCGGTTGGCAATCTCTAAGCCGACCAGCTTATAGGTCGCATATCCTCCCACAACAAGCGGTTCCCTGTTGCACAGCTCTTCCGCTTCCTCACGGCTCTCTGTTT
The DNA here is from genome assembly GCA_910577765.1 of uncultured Lachnospiraceae bacterium. Taxonomy (GTDB): domain Bacteria; phylum Bacillota; class Clostridia; order Lachnospirales; family Lachnospiraceae; genus Brotaphodocola. The sequence continues at coordinate 24,758 of CAJTOV010000019.1, read as the reverse complement.
TCAGGATATACATGCCTGCCATCCCAGGATATCCTTTAAACACACCGCAGATTTCCAGCTTTCCCTCATCATCCAGCCGTCTTATGTTCTCCACATGCTCCTCAACCGCCTTTCTGGTCAGCCGGTTATAGGTTTTGGTCTTTTCAATCATCATCATGTACATCTGGTTTCCCATGGCTTACTCTCCTTTTTCTTCATGGCAGCTTCCGGTCTTCCTGCTAATCGTAGATACTCTCCACTTCCCAGTCAACCAGTTCTCCTGTAAGGGCATCTACTTCAAATTCATACTCCATGTCATGAAAATAAAATTCCCCCTTGTAGATCTGGCGCCCGTCATCGTACTCCTTATGGACCCGTCCCCAGGTCACCTGGCTGTCCTGTAGAGAAGCCATCTTTAAAGCCACTGCCTTTGCGTCTGCCAGACTGATAGCGCCATCCTCCCTGCCAGCGGACTTCGAGGCAGAACCAGAGGGCTTACTTCCGGCAATGGGGGTACGTCCCGCTTTCAGGGCCGCATCCTGCCGGGCATAGCGGCTGTCCGCGTCATAATCCCATTCTACGATTTCCCAGGTCTCCCCGTCTACTTCATAATCGAATTTTTGGAAGTCTTCTGTGTAGAATTCTACTTTCCAGCGCTGCCTTTTGTCATCAAGGTCTAATTTCTCCTTTAAAAAGGTCACCTGGTCTGCCTCCAGGCCCGCATGTTTTAAGACTGCCTCTTTTGCCTGCTCCAGGGTGATCCTTTCATCCTTTCCCTGGCCTAAAGTCCCCTTTTTCTCATAATCCGCACCCAGGATTTTCCCGTCCCCGGCCAGGATCTGATAATCGTATTCCTCATAGGCGGTTGTCACAAACTCCACATTGATTACCGTCTGGCCGTCCTCCAGCTCCTGCTCTGTCTGGATAAAAGCCACCTGCTCTGTCTCCACACCGGCATGGTCCAGGGCTATGGACCTGGCCTGCTCCTCTGTAACCGGTGCCCCGAAGACGGTTCCCGCAAATACGCTCCCAAATGCCCCGGCAAGACATATGGTCCGGAAAAAAGATTTCTTCTTCATTCTGCTACCTCCTGATAATATAGGTGATGCCATTATTATACTCATTCCGGACGCCGGAATCAACACAGAAAAATAATCCGTTTCCCTCCGTCTGTTCCCGGACAGTGGTCATCTCCCGCCCAGCGGTGGGAGATGACTCTTTGCCAGCAGCCTAATCAGAAAAAACAGGTCGCACTTATCCACAAAACCGGTTTTACTCTCAGGATTTTATACAAAAATCCCACGAAGCTCCGCGTTTGTTACTGTCCACTGGTACCCAGCGAACAGTAACCCTTAACGCATGATTCTCCATGGGATTTTCTGTTGTATTACTTTACTTCCGCTCAATCTTAAGAGCCATAATCAGGAAATTCAAAAGCACATACCCCACAATCATGGTAGTCAGATACACCTGAATCCCGGAAAGCTGGGCCGTCATCCCGGCCAGCCCTTCCTGTCCGGCTGCGGTAAGGAATCCGGTCATCTTGTTGGTGGCCACAATACCAATGGCCATAGGGAAGGTGAGCCCGGCAAAGCCAGGTGCAAAGGAAAAGGCGAAAAACTTCGGCAGCATCACCACAATAAAAGCCAGGGAAGCCAGGACACAGCCGTACAGGATATAAACCAGGGCGGCTGACGGCTCCTTGATCACATTGAGATAGCTGACCACACAGAGACTGCACGGCGCCAGCACCACGGCCATGGTGTGGTAGACCCCCGGCTTCACCGGAACCTTCAGGAGCCGCCAGATCATAATGGGAATAATCACCCCATAGACAGCGATCCCGTAATACACCACGTATTTGAGAATTCCCGCCAGATTCATGGGGCCTCCTACCACGCAGCTTACCATGATCCCGTTGTAGGTGACAAACCAGCTTGGCACAAAAGTGTCAATCACCCGGTTCTTCACCACATTCCGCCAGGTAAATACCAGAATATGTATCCCGTGGGCAGCCAGGGCCACACACAGCATCCCCTTGCCCAGGGCCGGGATATAATCAAAATAATAGCTTCCCAGGATCATGGTCACCATGGTAAATCCTGCATAAAGGCTGCACGGAACCACATTTCCGTACTCTTTTGCGCACACTGCCGGATACCGGATAAGCTTGACAATATAAAGCAGCAGGATCACCGTGGCTGTCCACATGGTTATATGACGGACTACCGGATACCCCATTCCCGAATAAACATTTCCCAGTGTCAGGGCCCCTACAAAGGTAGGAAGCACCGGAACCGGCATTCTCTCCAATCGTTCCATTTTCGTCCCCCTGTTCTCAAACCAGATCTTCAGTCCCAGTAATACTCAAAGTTCTCGTCCATGTGGAAAAAGTCGGAGTAATCAATATCAAACACCGGTTTCTTCACCCGGGTAATATCGATCTTCCTGGCAATCAGCTGCTGCAGGATACCGCCGTAGGCCAGGTCCCCCTGCAGCACGGCCCCGGTGATTTTCCCGTCTTTGTGGAGGATCTTTTTGTAGGAATCCTTTGTCTTTCGCACCTCCATCTCCATCTGCCCTTCCGGCGGGTTCACCTCTCCCAGGGACATGCTGGGGATTCCCAGGAAGTTCATGGTGGATTTGCTGGCAAAGAAATCGGTCATTTTCCGGTGTCCCCCTGCCATGTTGCTGGCGGCGATGATTCCCTCCTTCACAGCCACCGGCCAGATGGGCCTGGCCCCGGATACATCTCCTGCCCCATAGATATCAGGATCATTTGTCCTGCCGGTCTCGTCGTAGACCAGGCCCAGAGGGCTTAAGGCAAGGCCGCTTCCTTCCAGGAATTCCACGTTGGCCCGGACCCCGGCCGTTACCACCAGCCAGTGGCAGGGCAGGATTGTGCCGTCCGACAGAACAAGCTCTGTAATCTGCTTTTTGCCGTCCAGCACGGCCCGGGTGACTGTCTGCCCGTAATACTGCTTTACGCCTCTGGCTGCAAAGGCCTCCTGGTAGCGGCTGGCTGCGGTCTCATCCAGCTGCTTTTTCAGCATCCAGGGGGCTGTCTCCACCAGCACCGGCTTTACCCCTGCCTCCAGAAGGCCGGCGACACAGTCCATGCCCACCAGACCGGCTCCCATGACCACCACCTGCTTTCCTGGGACAGCCGCCTCCTTCAGGGGCGCCATATCCTCCAGATTGCGGAAACCACTGGCATTGACTGCCTCCCGCAGGCCCGGAATGTCCGGCAGATACGTGTGGGACCCGGTGGCAATCAGAAGCCGGTCATAGGTTACGGTCTCCCCGTTGTCCAGAAATACCTGCCGGGCTTTGCGGTCGATCCCGGTGCAGCCGGTGCCCTTCTTCCACTCCACCCGGTATACCCGGTCAAACTCCTTTTCCGCAAAATTCAGCTGCTCCAGGGTCCGCTCCCCGCCCAGGTACTGGTGCAGGATACAGCGGGAATAGATGGCCCTGTCTTTGGATACCAGCAGAATCTCTCCGGACGGGTCCAGCCTGCGCAGCTCCCGGATTCCGTTGATTCCGGCTGCTGAGGAACCTAATACCACATACTTCATCCCTTACACCTCCTCCAGGGTTATGGCCTGCATGGGGCACTTCTCCACGCACATGGGCTTCGCGGTGCCGTCCTCACTTCTGTGGACGCACATGTTGCATTTCATGATTTCCTTGTGACTGATACTGTCGTATTTCAGGATTCCATACGGGCAGGACATGATGCACATGTAACAGCCGGCACACTGGTCTTTGTCATACTCCACATACCCGGTGTCCGGGTTCTTCTTCATGGCGCCGGTCATGCAGGTGTATACACACTCCGGGTGCTGACAGTGGCGGCAGAAAATAGGCGCCGGCCGGGTGCCGCTGTCAATGGTCACACGGTTTCTGGCATCCGAGCTTTCGGTCTGGTGGCTGACCACGCAGGCCGTCACACAGGTCAGGCAGCCGACACACCGGCTGCGGTCAATCTTAATACGGTACATAGGGCCTCCTTTTCTTGCGGCGGTTCAGACTTTCTCGAAACGGACCGGCGTTGCCTTGTAGGACGGTTCCTTGGAATAGGGGTCATAGACAGAGGGGGTCAGCCGGTTGCATTCCATATAGTGGATGGGGGCAAACAGCTCTTCCCGGCTTACATTGCCGGTAAGCTTTACGGTGAACAGGGCGTTTTGTCCGTTGGCGGAATACACCCGGATCCGGTCCATTTCCCGGATGCCCTTCTGGTCTGCCAGCTCCGGATTCATGTAAAGATACGCCCCCTTCACCGACACATCCTCCACAAACCGCACCTCCCTGGTCCGGCTCTGGGTGTGCCACTGGCCTACGGTGCCCCGGCCTGTGTTCAGCACATAGGGGAATTTTTCTGTCCTGGGAAGGGGATTTTCCCGTACTTCTTCGAATACAAACTGGGCTTTCCCCGAGGGGGTGAAGAACCTGCCGTCCTCGTACAGGCGGCGCTGGTCGTCGGAAAGCTCCGCTTCCCTGCCTTCCGGATAAGGCCACTGGATTCCGTGGGAATTCTCCAGGGCCTCCCAGGTGATTCCCGTAATATCCCCAGGCATGTTCCGGGAGCATTCCCGCATCAGGTTAAAGCAGTCCCTGGGGGTCTCCCATCCTTTTAAGGCATCCCCCATGCCCAGGGCCTTTCCCACACCCAGTATGGCCTCGTAATCGGAAATCTCGTTCTCTCCCCGCTCCAGCACCGGCCGCATGGCAGACAGCCGCCGCTCCAGGTTGATGTAGGTGCCTTCCTTTTTCAGTCCCGGTACTACCGGGAAGAATACGGTACAGTCCTCAGCGCTTTCAATGGTGTCGTAAATGTCCTGGACCACAAACAGCTCCAGTTTCTTTGCCGCAGAAGCAAAGGTCTCGTTGTTGGTCCAGCTGTGGCGGGGATTGGTGCAGAGAATCCACAGGCCTTTGATCTCCCCGGCATTGATGCCCTCAATGATCTGGTTATAGGTTTTTGTAGGCTTCTCTGCCAGCATACTTTCCTCCACGCCCAGGACACCGGCAATGCGCTGGCGTCTGGCCGGATTGGCGAAATCCCCGCCGCCGAAGAATACCGCCGTGTTGCTGTAGGTCCGGGAACCCATGGCATTGCACTGGCCGGTGATGGAATTGGCCCCTGTGCCGGGCTTTCCCATATTGCCGGTCATCAGGGCCAGGTTGATAATGGCCTGGGCCGTGCGCACGGCCTCATAGCCCTGGTTGACCCCCATGGTCCACCAGAAGGATACCCGCTTTCCGCTGTGGATCAGCTCTACCAGTTCCAGAATCTGCTCCCTGGACAGCCCGGTATCCGCCACCCCCCGCTCCAGGGTGTAAGCCTTTACAAACTCCCGGAACTCAGGGAATTTCTCTGTGTGGGCCTCAATGAATTCATGGTCCAGGTAATCCTTTTCAATCAGCAGGTTTGCCACCGTATACAGCAGCACCAGGTCGCTTCTCCACCGGAGCCCGTACCAGTAGTCTGCATTCATGGCAGTCTCGGACCTGCGCGGGTCAATGACAATGACCTTGTGGCCGGGAACCTGGTTGTTGCGCACACGCCCCCAGAGAATGGGGTGGGCCACCACCGGATTGGACCCGATGAAAATGATGGTGTCTGACAGCTCCAGATCCTGTAAGGTATAGCCCGGGGCGTCAAAGCCGTAGCTCTGTTTGTGGGCTACCACCGCCGTGGCCATACACAGCCGGGTGTTGCCGTCCACATTGGTTTTCAGGTAGTTGCGCATCACGTGGCCGAATATGGCAAACTCCTCCAGGGTAAGCTGTCCGGTGCTGATGCCTGCCACGCTTTCCGGTCCGTATTTGGCCTGGAGTTCTTTCAGCTTGTCTGCCACATGCTGAAAGCCTTCCTCCCAGGATACCTGCCGGAAGCTTCCGTCTGCCTGGCGGATCTTCGGCAGGCTTCCGGGCTTTACGGTGGTCTGCTGCTTATCCAGGGACAGCCCTTTGATACAGCAGAATCCGTCATTGACCGGATATCCGGCCGTGGGAACCACCTTGACCACCCGGTTATCCTCTACATAGAAATCCAGGTTGCAGTCAATGGCGCAGTAATTGCAGGTGGATTGTATTTTCTTCATATATTCACGCTCCTATCTGGGTCTGTCCGGACGGACGGTCAGTCAAAATGTATCCCGCTCCAGTACACACATTCCTTCACAAGGGTCTCCGGCAGCAGCTCTACCCCCTCCAGGGCCCATTTTTTGTACTCTTCAAAGCCTACCCGGTCAATGATGTAGCCGATATGCTCCTTTCTGGCCGGGGCGTCCGGGGAAATGTATTTGTCCACGAACCGGTAGGTGTTGAGAATGATCTTAATGATGTTGTCCGCGTCGGCCCACACCAGGAAATCCTCTCCCAGTCTCGGGTTTTTCTTGCCGGTACGCCCCATAATGGTCAGCTTATAGTACTTTCTGGCGCTTCTGGTAAAGGCCCGGGTAGGACATTTGGTAACACAGACACCGCAGCCTACGCACTTTTCCTCATCCCGCTTTATCTTGTAATTTTCCAGGCGCAGCGCATTGACGGAAAGGCTTTTGCAGCCTTTGATGCAGGCCTGGCAGGCCACGCACCGGTCGGGATTGTACTGGGGCATGGTCATGCCGATGATGCCGAAATCGTGCATCCGGGCTTTGGCACAGTCGTTGGGACAGCCTGTAAGGGCAATCTTAAAATGCAGGTCATTGGGAAATACTTCCTTCTCAATGCGCTTTGCCAGCTGTGCCGTATTGTAGTTGGCAAAGGGGCACACATTGTTGCCGATGCAGGCGCTGATGTTGCGGGTGCCGGAAGCCGGGTAGCCGGTGCCCGGTTCCTTCTGGTTAATGTCCAGAAGCTGGATAATGGGCTGCAGTTTCCGGTTGATTTCGTCCATGTCCTCCAAGCGGATGCCTTCGATCTCAAAGCCCTGGCGGGTGGTAAGGTGGACATAGCCGTTTCCGTAGGTCTGGGCAATCTCCTGGACCATGCCCAGAACCTCCGCATTGAGATACCCTCCGGGCACCCGGATCCGGGATGCTCCCAGCCCCCGTTTCTTTGACACCCGGAAGGCATTCTTTTTCAGTTTCTTGGTGTTAATATCCAGTCCCATGTTCCCCCTCCTAATCGATGAGATTCTTGCCTTCCACATAGTTAAAGACCGGGCCGTCCAGACAGATGTAGGTGGAGCCGATGCGGCAGTGGCCGCATTTGCCCAGGCCGCAGCACATTTTCCGTTCATGGGATACCCAGATGTTCTCCTCCGGCACCCCAAGCTTTAAGATCTCCTGGACCGTAAACCGGATCATCACCGGCGGTCCCACACAGATGAAGGAGGAATTGGCAATGTCCGTGAATTTCAGATCCGGTATGTATTTTGTCACCATGCCCACAGGCCCTTCATAGCCTTCCGGGGCCCAGTCCACGGTCTGGATCACATGGATGGACCGTTTCCATATCTCAAAGTCTTCCTTGAACAGCACGTCCCCGGGAGATTTGAATCCGGCAATCAGGGTCACATCCGCCGCTTCCTCCCTATGGGCCGCAAAATAATCCACCACGCCTTTTACCGGAGACAGCCCGGTTCCCCCGGCCACTACCACCAGTTCCTTTCCCCGGTAATTGTCTATGTCAAAGCCGTTGCCGTAAGGCCCCCGGATGTACAGCGTATCTCCCACATAATTCTCAAAGATCTCATTGGTGACTTTTCCTACCCGGCGGATGGTAAAGTCCACCGTATCCGGGCCGATGCCGCTGACGGAGATAGGGGCCTCCCCGAATTTGGGAAGGGAGATCTCAAAGAACTGTCCCGGCTTCACGTCCCCGGAAAATTCCATGCGGAAGGTGTACTCCAGGTCCGTATGGCGGATCACTTCCCGGATGGCGGACAGCTGGGGAATGTATTCATTTTTCATGGGGCACCTCCTCTTCCTTTGCCAGACGGCTGATGCAGTTTGCGTAAGAAATGTATTCCGGGCACACCGCGTCGCAGCGTCCGCAGCCTACGCACATGGTATAGCCGGTGCGCACCTTAAAGTCGTGGATCTTGTGCATGACCTTGAACCGCATCCGGTCCCCCTGGCTTTTCCGGTAGCTGTGGCCTCCGGCCATGTCCGTGTAACCGTCCACCTGGCAGGACGCCCAGACCCGCCTGCGCTCTCCTGCCCGGGGATTGTCCTGGTAGAAAATGTCCTGCATGGTAAAGCAGGTGCAGGTGGGGCACACAAAATTGCAGCGGCCGCAGCCGATACAGCGGCTGCCGTACTCCTGCCAGATCTCTCTGGTAAAGCTTTCATTGGAAAGGGACCTGGGCAGGGTTACCTTTTCTTTGTTTTCCGTCACATAGTCCGGGGAGACCTCTGTCTGGCAGAGACTGGGAAGGGAAAGGCTGTCCTGGTCCGGCTCCTGGCTTTTCCGGTCCGGCGCCAGGGCCTCCCACCGGACATCCAGCAGCACCTGCCGGCCCTCCACCTTCATATAAGCATCGTAATCCTCTGCCTGGTTTGTCCCCATGCTGACACAGAAACCGGTATCGCAGGTGTTCTCACATCCCATGAGGATAAAGTGGGCCCGTTCCCGGACACGGCGGTAGTAGAAGTCTTCGAAGCCGTTTTTCAGATAGATCTCATCCAGACGCTTTACTGCGTGGAGATCACAGGCCTTAAGGAAGATCAGCAGATCCTTCCTGGGCCCCCCAGGCACGGTGGTCTGGTCCTCGGTAAAGTAAAACAAGGTCTCGTTGATGGACAGCAGAACCTCCTTCATGGAGTAATCGGACTTCTGGTCCCAGAGGATCTGGTCCAGGGAAGTGACCTGGCCGTAACGAAGGATGTCCGTGTCCGAAAAACACCCTTCCCCTTCCATACGCACAGGTGCAAACACGTCATACTGCCGGGTCCAGGCCTGAAAGAGCCGGTCAGCATCGGGTTTTGACAATTGGTAGCCCATAGGGGAACTCCTTTCCTGATAGAATCGTGTGGCTGGGTCACTGGGATTTCACAGACCAGCCTGCTGATAACAGTTTACCAGCGGAAACAAAAAAAATCCGTGACGATTGTCACAGATTTGTCAATTTCTATGGCGGAAAGGGAATGTTTTCTGTCTGTTCCCACAAGGAAGCCCCCAGGGACCGCCGGAAGATTTGTGCAGCTTACACACTTTCTTCCCCCATGTCCCCGGTCTTATAAAAGTGGGCCATCCGCTCCGGCGCCGTCACGGTGATCCGCTTTTTGCTGATGGTAATCAGTCCTGCATCCATAAACAGCTTACAGATCCGGGAGGTGGTTTCCCTGGGCGCCCCCAGCATGTCTGCCAGAAGGGTAATAGGCAGATTTACGTTAATCTCAATGCCTTCCGGCACCGGCACACCGAAATCCCTGGCCAGCTTCCACAGCTTGGCTGCCAGCTTCCGCTCCAGGTAAATACTGCCCATGGTATTCTTAAGCTGGTGGGCCATGCGCCAGATTTTCTTCTCCTGGGCCGCCAGAACCGCCCTGGTCAGGGCAAAATCCTGCTCCATCAGTTCCAGAAGCTTTGGCACCGGAATCAGGAAGATCCGGCTGTTCTCCAGCATTTCGCAGAACAGGGAGCCCATGCCTGCGCCGCCGCCCAGAACCTGCTCATTGAGAACCGCGCCCCTGCCCAGAATGAATACGATTTTCCTGCGCCCGTCATGGGTCAGGTTGTAGAGAATGGACTTGCCGCTAAGCTGCACGGCCACAAATCCCACATGCTCCCTGGCATGGATCAGGATATGCTTTCTGTGAAACACACGGACCCGCCCCGCCTTCCACAGGGCATCCAGGGTGGCAGACGGCACATCTGCAAAAAGCTCTAACGAAGCAAGGGGATTATCTTTTGTCATACCGCACCCCCTTCCTAGTGGGTCTGCCGGTCAATAAACTCCGCCCGGATCTTGGAATAGGCAAACCGCTGGCTGCTGTACAGCCCGTAATACCCGGACAAAGTAAAGCTGACCGCAATGGCAATGGAAAAATAAGGCATGGCCTCAAACCCGAACAGCTCAAAGGCCATCATGGTCGTGGACACGGGGCAGTTGGTGACACTGACAAACAGACACACCATGCCCATGGCAGCACACAGCCCAGTTGGCATTCCCAGAAGAGCGCCTACCGTATAGCCAAAAGTAGCTCCCACACATAGGGTCGGCACGATCTCGCCGCCCCTAAAGCCTGCCTCCAGGGCCACGGCAGTAAAGAGAATCTTCACCAGAAATGCATACCAGGGCACCTCATGTCCTTCAAAGCACTGCTCAATCAACGGCAGTCCACCGCCATTGTAGCTTAAATCCCGGAAAATCAGGGTCAGCACCATATAGATGGCACTCCCCGCCAGAATCCGCACATAGGCATTGGGAAAATACTTCCGGTAGGCATGGCCAGTCTTATGTAAGGAGGAGCAGAACAGAATCCCCACCACTGCACAGAAGCTTCCCAGAAGCACTGCCAGGGCAGCTCCCCCCAGGGAGAAGTCCATAAATGCCCCGATCTCATAGTGCTCCGGCACCAGGCCGAACCGGGAGGATATGGCTGACCCGATAAAGGATGCAAACAGGCATGGCACCAGGGCCGCATAGTAGATGACCCCGATATTGACCACTTCCATGGAAAAGACCCCTGCCGCCAGAGGCGTCCCGAAAAGGGCCGCAAAGCAGGCACTCATGCCGCACATGACCGCGATCTTCTTGTCCTTGTCATCCAGACGGACTACCCTGGCAAGCAGGGTGCCCATACTGCCGCCGATCTGGAGCGCCGCGCCCTCCCGTCCGGCGGAGGCGCTGACCAGATGGCTGAGAATGGTGGACACAAAGATCAGGGGCCCTGTGGCCACGGTAATTTCCTCCCCGGCGGAAATGGACTCCAGGACCATGTTGGTCCCCCGGTTCTTCTCTTCGTGAAACACATGATACAGCCACACGATCACAAGCCCTGCCGCCGGCATGAGAAATATGGTCCAGTGGTGCTTCTGCCAGAAATCCGTGGCCAGGATCACCCCGTGGCCAAAGACCGTACCTGCTGCTCCCACTGCAATTCCCGTAATCACCGACAGAATGGTCCATTTGATAAAATAATGAATATTGTGCATTAACGGTGTTTGTCTTCCGTCTGCCATTTCCCCTGTCCCCCTCACAGAATCTTCCTGCCCGAATGCCTGGCTTGTGCCGGATACAGGCATCCGGTATTTCTTACACGGTCCCCTGTTCCCTGCGGTCAGTCGCTGTAAGTGCCTTTGGACTTGACCAGCTTGGGACGGTAGCCCTCATCCTGCAGGGCCTGGACAATCCGGTTCTTGTGGTCCGTGCCCTCTGCCTCCAGGGTGATCCTGAGCTCCACCGCCGCGTTCCGGTTAATGCTGATGAACTGGTTGTGCTCCAGCTTGATGACATTGCCCCCTTCTCCGGCCAGCAGTGCGGACACCCTGGCCAGCTGCCCGGGCGTATCCGGCAGGAGCACGGACACGGTAAAGATCCGGTCTCTCTGAATCAGGCCATGCTGCACCACCGAGGACATGGTAATCACGTCCATGTTGCCGCCGCTTAAGATGGACACGATCTTCTTCTTCCGGACATTGAGATGCCGCAGGGCCGCCACGGTCAGAAGACCGGAATTCTCCACGATCATCTTGTGGTTTTCCACCATATCCAGAAATGCCACAATCAGCTCCGAATCTTCCACCGTAATAATCTCATCCACATTCTCCCGGATGTAGGGGAACACCTTCTCACCGGGACGCTTTACAGCCGTGCCGTCGGCTATGGTACTGACTTCCGGCAGGGTGGTAACCTTCCCCTGATTTAAGGAAACCTGCATACAGTTGGCCCCGGCAGGCTCCACCCCGATGATGCGGATCTTGGGATTTAAAAGCTTGGCCAGGGTGGACACCCCGGCACACAGGCCTCCGCCGCCGATGGGCACCAGAATATAATCCACCGTAGGCAGCTCCTTGATGATCTCCATGGCAATGGTGCCCTGGCCCGTGGCCACATCCAGATCATCAAAGGGATGGACCAGGGTATACCCATGCTCCCGGGCAAGCTGGCAGGCATACTCGCAGGCCTCATCAAACACACTTCCATACAGCACCACCTCTGCCCCATAGCTTCTGGTCCGGTTCACCTTGATCAGCGGCGTGGTGGTGGGCATCACAATGGTGGCCTTGATCCCTGCCATCCTGGCCGCATAAGCCACTCCCTGGGCATGGTTTCCTGCGGAAGCCGTTACCAGCCCCCGCTGCTTTTCCTCCTGGGTCAGGGTACTGATCTTGTAAAATGCCCCCCGCACCTTGTAAGCCCCGGTACACTGCATATTCTCCGGCTTCAGATACACCTTGTTCCCGCATGCCGCGGAAAAATACTCACTGTACACCAGCTTGGTCTCCTGGGTAACCCGGGACACCTGCTCAAAAGCCTCCTCAAACCGCTCCAGGGTCAGCTCCCGGGTTTCCCCGGCCACAGCCTCCCCCTGCCGTTCCTGCTCTTCAAAACACTTTTCATCCTTCATACGGTTCTCCTCACTCTACCTTAAACAGCGCTTCCACAAAATCCCCGGAATCAAACTTCTGGAGATCGTCAATCTTCTCCCCTACACCCACATACTTTACCGGAATCCCCAGCTCCGACTGGATCGCCACCGCAATCCCGCCTTTGGCAGTCCCGTCCAGCTTGGTAAGAATAATCCCGGTAATATCCGCCACTTCCATAAACTGTCTGGCCTGGGCCAGGGCATTCTGTCCGGTGGTTCCGTCCAGCACCACCAGGGTCTCCCGGTAGGCATCCGGATACTCCTTGTCAATGATCCGGTTGATCTTTTTCAACTCCTCCATCAGGTTCTTCTTGTTGTGGAGCCGCCCTGCCGTATCACAGATCAGCACATCCGCCTGCCTGGATTTGGCCGCTGCCACCGCGTCATAGATCACTGCTGCCGGGTCCGAGCCTTCCTGCTGGGCAATGATCTCCACACCGGCCTTGTGGGCCCACTGGGTCAGCTGCTCAATGGCCGCTGCCCGGAAGGTATCCGCCGCCGCCAGAATCACCCGCCTGCCGTCGTCCTTCAGCTGGCCTGCCAGCTTGCCTACGGAGGTGGTCTTGCCTACCCCGTTGACGCCGATGACCAGAACCACGGAACGGTGGTTCTCGAATTCATAGGCATTTTCCCCCAGATCCATCTGGCTGCGGATGGACTCTGCCAGAATCTGCCGGCACTGGGCCGGTTCCTTGATATGCTCCTCCTTCACCCGCCTGCGCAGATCCTCCATAATGGACATGGTGGTCTGGATACCCAAATCCCCCATGATCAGGATCTCCTCCAGTTCCTCATAGAAATCCTCGTCTATGGCGGAGAATCCGCTGAATATGGAATCCATTCCGGACACAATGTTGTCCCTGGTCTTGGCCAGGCCGTCCACAAGCCTGCCGAAAAATCCACGTTTCTTCTCTTCCATCCCTGCACCTTTCTGCAAAGGCCCTTCCGGGCCTTTGCCCTGTTATTCCGCCGGCAGGCGCCTTCCGGACACCTGCATATTCTCTATATCTTCCGGACCTGCCGGTTACGGTTCCCGCTTTCACCCGTCCAGCTGGTCCTCAATCAGGTTCACCGACACCAGGGTGGATACCCCTTTTTCCTGCATGGTGATGCCGTAGAGCCGGTCCGAGGCCACCATGGTTCCTCTCCGGTGGGTGATGACAATAAACTGGGTATTCTGGGTCAGCTTGTGGAGATAGTTGGCAAACCGGTCCACATTGGAGTCATCCAGGGCCGCCTCGATCTCGTCCAGGAGACAGAAGGGCGAGGGCTTTAAGTTCTGGATGGCAAACAGCAGGGAAATGGCAGTCAGGGCCTTCTCCCCACCGGAAAGCTGCATCATATTCTGCAGCTTTTTGCCTGGCGGCTGGGCAATGATCTGGATGCCTGCCTCCAGGATATCCATCTCTTCCATCAGTTCCAGGGTACCGTGGCCGCCGCCGAACAGCTCCTGGAACACCCGGTCAAACTCCTGGCGGATCTCCACAAACTTCTCCTGGAACTGTCTGCGCATACCGCTGTCCAGCTCCTCAATGATCTGGAGCAGGGTCTCCTCCGCCTTGACCAGGTCATCGTGCTGGCCCTTCATGAACTCGTAACGCTCGGATATCTCCTTGTAATCCTCAATGGCATTGACGTTTACATTGCCCAGGCTGCGGATACTGCCCTTTAATTCCTCGATCCGTTTGCGTATTTCCGCCACTGCCGTCAGCTCCGGGTTCCGCAAGGGAGCTGCCAGGCTTAAGGTAAGCTCATATTCGCTCCACATGTAATTGACCAGGGTCTCCAGCTTCTCCTCCTGCTTCTCCTTCTGGCCCTGGAGCCGGTACAGCTCCTTGTCCAGCCGGGAGATCCGTCCGGTCAGCTCCTCCCGCTTCTCAAAGAAGCCCTTCTGCTCCTGGCTCCGGCTTTCCTTCTCCCCGGTCAGGGACTGGATCTCCTGTTCCAGGGTTCCTTTCTGAAGGACCGCATTGTCAATCAGCTCCCGCAGGCGGAGGATCTCCCGGCGCTTTCCTTCGATGATCTGCCCGGAGCCTCCGGTGCTGTCCTTAAGGCCGGAAAGTTCTTCCGACAGACGGGCCGACTCATCCTCCACCCGGTGGATGTTCTCCATGACAAAGTCCACCTTCTGTTTCAGGCCTGCGGCCTCCAGACGGGTGGCCTCTAAGGCATGGGCCAGGTTCTCCCGGAGGGCTTTCTCCTCCTCCATCCGGGTATTCATCTGGCTGATGGACTGGTTCACCTGGAGATTCTTCTGCTCCAGGGTGTCCGTATCCTTCAAAAGACCGCTGCGGTTTTTTTCGATCTCCTGGATCTGGGCCACCAGCTGGTCATTTTCCAGGGTCAGGTCCTGGTAGGATTCCCGGATCTCGTCCCGTTTCTCTTCCATCTGGCCCACATTCATGTGCAAGGTATTGTGAAGCAGGGAAGCCTCATGGTGGCTGTTTCGCAGTCCTTCCAGCTCATCCTCCTTCTCCTTTAACATGCCTTCGTTTAAGGACAGTTCTTCCTGGACCTTCTCGGTTATGCGCAGGGCCTTTTCGCAGGCTTTCTCCAGTTCCTCGATCTCCCGCTTCCGTCCCAGCAGGTTGCTGGAATTCTTAAAGGCGCCGCCGGTCATGGACCCGCCTGCGCTTAGAAGTTCTCCCTCCAGGGTGACGATCCGCAGGGAATAGCGGTACTTTCTGGCCAGACTGATGGCGTGGTCAATGGTATCTGCCACCACCACCCGGCCCAGCAGATACCCGGCCAGCACCTGGTATTCCGGTTCCACCTGGACCAAGTCGCTGGCCAGGCCGATGACCCCCGGTTCCTTCAGTGCCTCCGGCTGGGAGAAGCCCCCCTTCTGGCCGATGCTGGTCAGGGGCAGGAAGGTGACCCGGCCGAATTTATTCTTTTTCAGATATTCGATCAGATACTTGGCTGTCTGCTCCGAGTCGGTGACAATGTTCTGGATGCTGCCTCCCAGGGCCGTCTCAATGGCTGTCTCGTATTCCTTTCTGGTGGTGATTAAGTCTGCCACCACCCCCCGGATGCCGTGAACCCGGTCCCGGACCTCCATGACCCGGCGGATGCTGTTGCCGTAGCCGTCGTAGCGCTCGGCTAAGTTCCGCAGGGATTCCAGACGGGTGTAGGCTGTGCGGTACTCCTGCTGGCGTTCATTTAAGTTCCTGGTCAGGCGGCGGATCTCCTGGTGCAGGGTTTCCAGGGCAGCTTCCCCTTGGGTCTGGGCCAGGGCCAGGGATTCCAGACGGGCCTGGACCTGTTCTAACTTCTCCTGCTCTGCCAGAAGCTGTTCTTCCTGGGCCGACTCGTCGCTTTTGTGCTTTAACAGCTTCTGGCACACCTCCAGACGGCGCATCTGGACCTGCTCCAGCATGGCCTCATACCGCTGCTGTCTGGCATTTAAGGAGGCCTTTTCATTGAGACCGGCGATGACACTGGACTTGGCCTCCTCGATCTGCTGGTCCAGCAGCATAATGGCCTCATCCTTTTTCTGGAGCTCCAGCTCCTGCTGCTGCTGGCGGAGTCTGCTGGCCCCGGCCGCGTCCCGGATCTCCTCGCTGTCTGCCTGGAACTCTTCGATCTGCTGTTTCTTCTCCCCGATCTCCTTCTGGATGGCAGTGATCCGGGCATTGATATGGTCCGCATTCATCTGTTCCGTGTTGATCTGCTCGCCCAGCACATTGATCTGGCCTTCCAGATTGCCCTTTAACATCTCCGACTGGTTCAGAAGGGTCCGTTTGCCGGTAATGGTTTCCTCCAGCCGGGCCAGCTCCTGTTCCAGCCGGTCGTATTCGCTTTTCTGCCGCTGTGAAGCCTGGGTGGCCTCCTCCATGTCCCCGTTTACAATGGCAGTCTTTTCCTCCAGGTCCTTAAGAATCTCCCGGATTCCCTGGGACTCCATAAGGAACAGGTTCACATCGTAGGTTTTCAGTTCCTCCTTGTAAGCCAGATACTTTCTGGCAGTCTCCGACTGGCGGGCCAGGGGGCCTACCTGCTTTTCCAGTTCCGCCAGAATATCCCCTACACGGACCAGGTTCTGCTTCTCGTCTTCCAGCTTCTTCTGGGCAATGCTCTTGCGGCGCTTGAACTTGACGATTCCTGCGGCCTCGTCGAAAAGCTCCCGCCGTTCCTCCGGCTTGCCGCTTAAGATCTTGTCGATCTGGCCCTGGCCGATGATGGAATAGCCTTCCTTGCCGATACCGGTATCGTAGAACAGCTCGTTGATATCCTTGAGCCGGCAGGTGCTGCCGTTGATCCGGTATTCGCTTTCCCCGGAACGGTAGAGCCTTCTGGCTACCGTCACCTGGTCATAGTCAATGGCAAGCTGGTGGTCCGAGTTGTCCAGGGTAATGGCCACATAGGCAAAGCCCTGGGGCTTGCGCATCTGGGTGCCTGCAAAAATCACGTCCTGCATGCTGGCTCCCCGCAGCTGCTTAATCCTCTGTTCCCCAAGGACCCACCGGACCGCGTCTGCCACGTTGCTTTTGCCGCTGCCGTTGGGGCCTACAATGCCTGTGATACCGTTGTGGAACTCAAACAGGATCTTGTTGGCAAATGACTTGAATCCCTGTATTTCAATACTTTTTAAATACATACTTCTCCTCTTAGAAGCAGGATGCCATGGTAGGCAGCCACCTGCTCCGCTGCCTTTTTGGTCCTTCCGCTTCCTCTTCCGATCTCCCTGCCGTCCAGCAGTGCGCTTACTTCAAAGGTCTTGTTGTGGTCCGGCCCCTCCTCCTTTAAGAGCAGGTATTCCACGTTGTGGCGGGCCTCGGCCTGGACCATTTCCTGTAGGATAGTCTTGCTATCATAAAAGAGCTGTTTATGTTCCATATCATTGAGTACAAAGCTGTGAATGAACTCTTTTGCATTAGCAAAACCACCATCCAGATAGATGGCACCGATGAGAGCCTCCATGGCGTCGGACACCACGGAATGGCGCTGCCGCCCTCCGGTGGAATCTTCTCCCCGGCCCAGGCGCAAATAGGACCCCAGTTCAATCCCATCGGCGCAGAAGGCCAGGGTAGGCTCGCAGACCATGCTGGCCCGGATTCTTGTCAGCTCCCCCTCGGGCTTTTCCGGGAATTTTTCATAGAGAAATTCGCTGGACACGATCTCCAGAACCGCATCCCCCAGAAATTCCAGCCGTTCATTGCACTGGAGCTTGTCCATCTTGTGTTCGTTTACATAGGAGCTGTGGGTCAGGGCCTTGACAAACAGGGTCCTGTCCTGGAACCGGTAACCGATCCGCTGCTCCAGTCCGGATAAATCACGGTACATGTGGTAGTATCTCCTTTCCTCCGGTTTACGGAAAAAGGGGCGGCGCAAACGGCGCGACGCCCCTGAATGCCGGAATCTTTAATTCAGTGCATTCTTAATCTGCTCCACGGCATCCCCCACAGTGACGATCTGTTCTGCCGCATCGGAAGGAATCTCAATATCAAATTCCTCCTCAATCCCCATGACAATCTGGAAAATATCCAGGGAATCCGCCCCCAGATCCTCCACAAACGTGGTGTCCATGGTGATATCATCTGTCTCCACATTCAGTACCTCTGCGATAATGCCCTGTAATTTTTCAAACTCCATGTTCCTTCTCTCCTATCTATGGATTTTCTTGCGCCTGTTCTTTGGCATCCAGGCTTTCCTTAATTTTCTCATTGATCTGCTGTTCCTTGAAGGTCAGACACTGGAGGACGGAATTGCAGATTTCCCCTGCCCTGGCGCTTCCGTGGGTCTTCACCACCAGACCCTTAAGCCCCAGCATAGGCGCCCCGCCGTACTGGGTCGCGTCAAATGCCTTCAGGGTGTCCTTTAAGGCCGGCTTGATCAGAACGGCTCCTACCTTGCTGCGCAGGGAGCTCATAAGTCCCTTCTTGATCATGCCCACCAGAACGGCTCCGGTACCCTCATAAAGCTTTAAGATCACATTGCCTGTGAAGGCCTCGCAGACGATCACATCCGCTCCCCCGTGGGGGATCTCCCTGGCCTCGATACTGCCGGTGAAATGGATGTCCGTGCACTCCTTCAGAAGCGGAAATGTCTCCTTTACCAGGGCATTCCCCTTCTCCTCCTCGGCACCGATATTGACAATGCCAACCCGGGGCCTGTTAATACCTATTACATGTTCCATGTAAATAGAACCCATCCGTGCAAACTGTACCAGATGAGAGGGACGGGAGTCCACATTGGCCCCGCAGTCCAGCAGCAGGGATACCCCTTTTTCTGTGGGGATCAGGGCTCCAAAGGGGGGACGTTCCACGCCCTTTAGCCTTCCCACGATCACCTGGCCGCCGACTAAAATGGCGCCGGAGCTTCCTGCGGAGACAAAGGCATCGGCCTCTCCGGCCTTCACCAGGTTCATCCCTACCACAATGGAGGAGTCCTTCTTCTTACGGATCGCATTGACCGGAGGCTCCCCGGTCTCAATCACCTCCGTAGCCTGCACCAGCTCCACCTGGTCCTTGGGATAAGGATACTTCTCAAGCTCCCTTAAGACCAGCTCCTTCTGTCCTATGAGCATTACCTGGATCTCCCTGCTCTTCTTCACCGCCGCAACTGCCCCTTTGACAATCTCGGCCGGTGCATGATCGCCGCCCATGGCGTCTACTGCCACCCTTATCATATCTGTGTCTCCTTTCCAGCACATGCCGGCAGAACAGTTCCTGCATTTAATATACCCGATTATGCTGTATAAATCAATATCAAAATTCTAAAAAAGTAAATATTTCGCAAGATTTTTGTAACTTTTGATGCGTCTTGCAATGGAAAAGGGACAGCCTGGCACAGCTGCCCCTTCTCTGGGAATGTATCATCCGGGCTCCCCGTGAAACTGTTCCAGATCCACCAGCTTCCCGTCCCGCCAGATCCGCTCCAGATCATAGAACAGCCGGTCTTCCCGGCAGAATACATGGACAATGATATCGCCGTAGTCCATGAGAATCCAGTTGGCGGTCTGATAGCCTTCCTTATGTTTATAATGATATCCGGCTCTTCCCAGGGTCTCTTCCACACTGTCGGTCATGGCCTGGACCTGGTTGGGGTTGGAACCGCTGGCAATGATAAAATAATCTCCCAGCACGGACACGCCGGAAATATCAATGACCCGCACATCCTCGCCCTTCTTCTCTTCCAGGGCGCTGACTGCCAGCTTTACCATCTCTTCTGACTGCTTTCTGTCGTCTCTGCTCATAAGGTCCTTCTCCTTTCTTCAAAATAGTGGTAGGCCTGCCGTGTGGCCGGGTCCACCGTGCTTCCCTTCTTTTCCAGATATTCCAGGGTACCGGCCAGAATCTCGTACATGGTCTGGTCCAGGTCCTGGAAAGCCAGATACCGCATCCGGGACAGATTGGAAGCCTTGTCCCTGCGGGGTTCAATATAGTCTGCAATATAGAGGATCTTGTCCAGGATACACATATTGGCCTTGCCGGTGGTATGGCAGCGGATGGCAGAGAGTATCTCGTCATCCCGGATGCCGTACTTGTATTCCGCCATCCATGCCCCGTACTTTGCGTGGATCACCGCCGGAGCCCGCAGCTCTTCCTCCGTCAGGGGAATCTCACGCTTTTTGCATTTGTCAATGAGGACCGTGTCGCTGTAGCGCTTGGCACAGTCGTGGAGAATCCCTGCCAGCTCCGCCTTGCGGATGTCATACCCGTAGCGCATGGCCAGGGCTATGCAGGTGTAGGAAACGCTGAGGGAATGCTCATAGCGCATAGGGTCCAAACGGGCCTCCAGGCGCTTGCGCAGGGTGGTGATCTGTTCATCCATTGTGATCATGGGGTGTCACTCCTTTGTTTTGTCCTGATACAGATGGTGTTCCTCAATATATGCTTCCACTGCTTTGGGAACGTATTTGCAGATTCCGGTTCCCCTGGCATGCATCCGGCGGAGTTCACCGGAGGAAATATCTACTTCTTCGCAGTGAAGAAGGCGGATGTCAGCCTTCCGGTACCGGGCCATTAAGTAGACCCGCTGCTCTTCAATGGTCCGGGAGGCCTGGGGATATTCCCGGCAGGCGGCAAGAATCACCGTCCGGCCCAGGACCTGCTCCGGATGGTACCAGGTCTCGATCTGATAGAGGGAATCTGCGCCGATGATAAAGTAGAACCGGTGCTGGGGATACTGGTCTGCCAGAAGCTGCAAGGTCTGGGCCGTGTAGGTGTTCCCCTCCCGGCGGATCTCAAAGTCCGAGAGCCGGAAATAAGGATAGTCCCGGATGGCCAGGGCTACCATGGCACAGCGGTCCCCGGCGCCGGTGACCTGGCGGTCCCGTTTGTGGGGCGGAGTGCCTGAGGGCATGTACCACACCTGATCCAGCCCATATTCCTCATAGGCCTGGCGCCCCAGCAGCAGATGACCGTTGTGAATGGGATCAAAGGTCCCGCCCATGATTCCGATCTTTGCCATAAAAGCCTGCCTCCTTGGTCATGTGCTGCAGCAGCCGGATGCGCCCCCGGCGTCTCCTGCCGGGCTTATGGATAGCTACTTTGGCAGCACGATCTTCCGTTTCTTCTCATCCTTTGCCGGCTTGTACAGCACGATCTTCCTGCCGATCACCTGGACCACCTGGGAATGGGTCCGCTCTGCCAGCACATCGGCCATGGAGCGGCCGTCATCCGTACAGTTTTTCAGAACCGAAAGCTTCACCAGTTCCCGGGCTTCCAGGGCCTCGCTGACAGCGGCTGTCACCTCCGGCGTCACACTGGACTTGCCGATCTGGAGAATGGCTTCCTGGGTCATGGCGATTCCCTTAAGATAAGCTCTCTGTTTACTTGTCATGGTATCTCCTTCCAGCTCCATGAAGCCCTGTGCCGGACAGGCAGCTCCCCGAAGCTTTATTTGTAATAATCAAAGGCCAGTCCATACATGCGGACCGTATCCCCTTCCTGGATACCTGCCTGCTCCAGCTCCTCCAGAATGCCGTTTTCCTTAAGAAACTTCTGGAAGAACTGGAAGCCTTTCTCGGATTCCAAGTTGGTGTAGCCCAGCATCTTCTCAATCCGCGGCCCTTCCACCACAAAGGCTCCGTCCTGGTCTTTCTCCACGGTATAGGGAAGGTTCTTATCCCCTGCATACTCGATGACGAATTCCTTTTCAAAGACCACCGGCTTCTGGTCTGCGGCCTTTAAAAGCTCATAGACCCCGTAAAGCAGCTCCCGGATCCCGCGGCCGCTGACTGCGGATATGGGAAACACCTGGATGCCCTGGGAAGCCAATTCCTGACGGAGAATCACGCAGGGGTCCTGGTCTCCTTCATAGACCGCATCCATCTTGTTGGCGGCAATGACCATGGGACGCTTTAAAAGGTCCGGGTTATACTGTTCCAGCTCCCGGTTAATGGCCCGGATATCCTCCACCGGATCCCGGCCCTCGGTCCCGGCCGCATCCACCACATGAATCAGTACCCGGGTCCGCTCAATGTGCCGCAGGAAATCATGGCCCAGGCCTACCCCTTCCGAGGCCCCTTCAATCAGTCCCGGTATATCTGCCATAACAAAGCCTGCATGGCCGTCCAAGTCCACCACGCCCAGATGGGGGTCCAGGGTAGTGAAATGATAGTTGGCGATCTTGGGACGGGCATTGGAGACACGGGACAGCAGGGTGGACTTGCCTACATTGGGGAATCCCACCAGCCCCACATCGGCGATGACTTTCAGTTCCAGGGTCACCCACATCTCATGGCCCGGCTGGCCCGGCTGGGCATATTTGGGAGCCTGCATGGTGGCAGTGGCGAAATTCATGTTGCCAAGGCCGCCCTTGCCTCCTTTTAAGATCACTTCCCGGTTGTTGCCGCCGGACATGTCCGCAATCACCTTGCCGGTCTCAAAATCCTTGATCACCGTGCCTTCCGGCACCTTGACCACCAGGTCCTGGGCACTGGCGCCGTGGCACCGCTTCTTGCCCCCCTCCTGGCCGTCCTTTGCCACATACTTGTGGACATGGCGGAAATCCGTCAGGGTGTTAAGCCCCAGATCCACTTCAAAAATAATGTCCCCGCCTTTGCCGCCGTCACCGCCGTCAGGACCTCCTGCCGGCACATACAGCTCCCGGCGGAAGCTGACATGACCGTCGCCGCCCTTGCCGGATTTGATGAATATTTTTGCCCGGTCTGCAAACATAATGAAATCCCGTCCTTTCCGTGACCCTCAACGCGCTGTGACACGTCCGGGCCATGCCTGGAAACCCCGGACGCGTCACTGGTGCGTCCGGGTACACCTGGAAAAAAAAGGCTTCATACCAGTTACAGTATGAAGCCCCGTTCCTGCCGATTACTCGCTGATGGCTCTGGGATAGACAGAAACCTGCTTTTTGTCCCTGCCCTTTCTCTCGAACCGTACAACGCCGTCTGCCTTTGCGTACAGAGTATCATCTCCGCCGCGGCCTACGTTGAGACCCGGATGGATCTTGGTACCGCGCTGTCTGTAAAGGATATTGCCTGCCAGCACGAACTGTCCGTCTGCTCTCTTGGCGCCCAGTCTCTTGGACTCGGAATCTCTGCCGTTCTTGGTAGAGCCCACACCTTTCTTATGAGCAAATAACTGAAGGTTCATCTTAAACATCACTTACACCTCCTTGACTCGAATGTGAATATATTGGTTTCCATATTCCCTCTGGATGTTCCGGATTCCCAGAACAAGGGAGTTCATAAGGAGTTTTGATTCGGAACTGATCCGGTCTGTGAAACGGAACCAGAAATGCCCCGTCTCCTCCTCAGACCCGCCCTCAAACCGGTCGCCGGTAAAGGCCTCCACCGAATTGGCCATATTCAGTACCAGCGCAGACACAGCCGCGCAGATAATATCCTGCCCATGGACCCCGAATCCGGCATGTCCCTCCAGCTCAATCCCGGTATATGTGTCTGTCCCCAGATCCCGGGACATTGTAACCCGGATCATCCTTACAGACTGATCTTGTCGATCTTGACCTGGGTGTACAGCTGTCTGTGGCCGTTCTTCTTGTGGTAGCCGGTCTTTCTCTTATACTTGTAGACAATGACCTTGCGGTCTTTGGCTTCTTTTACCACGGTTGCGGAAACAGTAGCTCCGGCTACGGTGGGGCATCCGATGGATAACTCTCCGTTGTTTACAGCAAGAACCTGGTCAAACGTAACGGTCTCGCCGGCGTCTACACCAAGCTTTTCTACCTTAATGATATCGCCCTCTGCGACTTTGTACTGCTTACCACCTGTTGCAATAATCGCGTACATATGGCACCTCCTGTTATCATTACTCGCCAACTTTGGTGTCCCGGACAAAAATCCGGGTCTTTCTGACCTCATTGTGCGGCATACTGGTATAGAATAGCATGGATTTTGGGGGAAGTCAAGGAGATTTTTGCAACAGCAAACTACCGTCTCACCGCATTCTCATAGAACCGGAAGTAATCCGGCCTGTGCCGGGACTGGGTATACTCGAACATGACCCCGTCCCCGTTGTAGGTCTGGCTGCTGACCACGGCCAGACAGTTGTAATCCTCCGCATTGAGATCCAGATATTTCTCGTCGATCTCCGTGATCTTCTCCACGGTCATGACCCGTTTGCTGTTGACAATGGTCATGCCCAGGCTCTCCTCCAGATACTGGTAAATGGAAGCTTCCGCAATCTCCCTGGTAAGCCCCGGCACCGCCTCTTTCAGAAAATAGTTGTGGTTGATGATCAGGGGGAGCCCGTCCAGATAGTGGAGCCGCTGGATATAGCAGACCTGGGTCCCTGGCTGGAATCCGGTAACCACGGCCTGGTGCCCGTTTAAGGAAAGCTCCGTAAAGAGAAGCACCTGGGTCCTGGGCTTCTGGCCGTTGCGCAGGGCCGACTCCCGGAAGCTCTCGATCTCCCCGATGGTAAAAGCCGTCTGGTCCACGGGCCGGTAAATGTTGCGCACACCCTTTCCCTGCATGGTCTGCACATAACCGTCAGTCACCAGGCGCCCCACTGCCCTGCGCAGGGTGTTGCGGGAACAGCCGTAGGTCTGCACCAGCACATTCTCCGGCGGCAGCAGCTCCTGGTAGGGATAGGTATTGTTCTCGATCTTCTGTTTCAGATCTTTGTAAATGTTTTCGTAGATACTTTTTGGCATCCGGTTATCTCCTTCCGACTTCTATGGTTTCTATTATAAAGCACGGAAGGAAAAAGTCAAGGAACCGGATGTTACTTGTTCAAACAAATTAAAATTTCTTGTAACAGTTCAGATACCCCTTGAACTGTTACAGCATACGGCCATTTA
>CAJTOV010000018.1:9351-37792 GCA_910577765.1 uncultured Lachnospiraceae bacterium | reverse complement strand
CGGACGCCCGATGCTTCTTGTCCGGCATAGCCGGACAAGAAGATGCCCCCGTGAACAGTAACTATAACATAGGGGCAGGGGAAATGTCAAAGGATTGCTTCTGTACAAATTCCTGCTTTTGGGTTATTATGGTAACAGTTCGGACAGGGCATCTTCCTGCCCCCGAAAAGCACCGGGGACAAGAAGCATCGGGCGTTTGCCCGATGTGGAAAAATACAGTGTTCGCGGACAGTGGGCCAGGTGCCGTGGCTGCACAGACATTTATTTGACTTGGGAAAGAGGAAAGCAGGACTATGGAAGATGCTTACGTATTACAATTGTCCGGTCACAAGTTCCGGGATCTTTATCTGTGCTTTTGCGGGTATGCAAAGTGCGGGTCCCTTCATGGATTCGGTCCGGCTGTGCGGCCCAATTATATTCTTCACTATATTCTGGAGGGCAAAGGCAGATACCGGGCCGGGGACCGGCAGTATGAGCTGCATGAAGGCCAGGGCTTTCTGATTGAGCCGGAGGTCCAGACCTTCTACCAGGCAGACCGGGAGGACCCATGGACCTATCTGTGGGTAGGCTTTGGCGGAGAGTATGCAGGGGAATATCTGGAGGAGCTGGGGCTTAACAGCCGGCAGCTGGTCTTTCAGTGCCGGTACGGCCAGGAACTGAAGCAGATCATCATTGAGATGCTGAAAAGCAGCACGTGCAGCAGTACCCACCAGTTCCGGCTCCAGGGGCTTCTGTATTCGTTTTTCTCCGTTCTGGCCCGGGATATCCACATGGTTCCTTCCTCCGGCTCCCAGGGGGACAATCTCTATATCCGCCGGGCCATGGAGTTTATCCACAACAATTACTTCAACAATATCCGTGTCACGGACATTGCCCGGTATGTATGCATTGACCGCAGCTATCTGTATACCCTGTTCCGCAGGATTCTGGACCAGTCGCCCCAGGATTATCTGACCACCTACCGGCTGACCCGGGCCGCAGAGCTTCTGACCGTTACGGACCTGCCCGTGGCAGGCGTGGCCCTGTCCTGCGGGTATCAGGACCCTCTGGTCTTCGGCAAGGCCTTTAAGGCAAAGAAAGGCCTGACCCCCTCCCAGTACCGGAAGAAGAACCGGCAGGATGCCAGGGAACGCCTGGAGCGGGAGCGGGACCTGCTGGAGAAGCTGTAACAGGGGCTGCCGGGAAAAGGTCCTTCTGACATTGCCTGGCAGGCGCCGGCAGCGCCTGCCTGAAGACAACATTTTGACTGTTTTTCCAAACAAATCCTTCTACCGGGTTTTCCGGTTCTCCATTATAATCATCTTACCATGAATCCATGGACCAGACCAGTTTTCCAGGAGGAAAGATTGCATGAGTATCCAATTTAATGAACAGACCCGGACCTTTCATCTGTTTAATGATTCCATCAGTTATATTATGACGGTTCTGCCCAACCACCACATGGGCCAGTTGTATTTTGGCAGGAGAATCCACCACAGGGATGATTTTTCCTATCTTCTGGAGATGAGTCCCCGTCCCATGACCTCCTGCCTGTTTGAGGGGGACCGGTCCTTCTCCCTGGAGCATACAAAGCAGGAATACGGTGTCTACGGAACCACAGACTACCGGCGTCCGGCAGTGGAGGTGCTTCAGAAAAACGGCAGCCGCCTGTCGGATTTTTGCTACCAGAGCCATACGGTCACAGCCGGGAAGCCCAGGCTGGAGGGGCTTCCCGCCACTTACACGGAGGAAGACCATGAGGCAGAGACCCTGACCCTGCGGCTGGAGGATCCGGTGACCGGGGTGGTTCTTAAGCTGCTGTACACTATTTTTGAGAAAGGCGGGATTCTGGCGAGAAGCGCCCGGCTGGAAAACCAGGGCCGTGAGGCGGTCCATCTTACCACGGCCATGAGTCTGTGTCTGGATCTGCCGGACTGCGATTATGAGTGGCTCCAGTTCTCCGGGGCATGGGCCAGGGAACGGCATCTGAAGGTGCGCAGGCTGGAGCAGGGCATCCAGGCGGTAGAGAGCCTGCGGGGCAATTCTTCCCACCAGCACAATCCCTTCATTGTGCTGAAACGGCCCTGTGCAGATGAATTTCAGGGGGAGGTCATGGGGTTCAGCCTGGTGTACAGCGGCAATTTCCTGGCCCAGGCAGAGGTGGACACCCACGATACCACCCGGGTTCTTCTGGGAATCAGCCCCATGGGCTTTGACTGGAAGCTGGAGCCGGGGGAGAGCTTCCAGACCCCGGAGGCAGTGACGGTATACTCGGACAAGGGACTTAACGGTATGAGCCAGACCTTCCACCGGCTGTACCGGAAGCGGCTGGCAAGGGGCTGCTGGCGGGACCGTCCCAGGCCCATTCTCATTAACAACTGGGAGGCTACTTATTTTGATTTTACCGAGGACCGGCTGGTGGAGATTGCGGCCAAGGCAAAGGAAAGCGGTGTGGAGCTGTTTGTCCTGGATGACGGCTGGTTTGGAAAGCGCAGCAGTGACCATGCCGGACTGGGAGACTGGGTGGCCAACCCCCGGCGTCTGGCCGGGGGAATCACCGGTCTGGCCCGGCGGATCGAGGATATGGGCATGAAGTTCGGTCTCTGGTTTGAGCCGGAAATGGTCAACAAGGATTCGGACCTTTACCGTGCCCACCCGGACTGGATTCTGGAGACCCCGGGCCGCAGTGCTTCCCATGGGCGGAACCAGTATGTGCTGGATTTCTCCCGGAAGGAAGTGGTGGACTGTATCTACGGGATGATGGCAAAGATTCTGGAGGAGGCCAAGGTTTCCTACATCAAGTGGGATATGAACCGCAGCATTACCGAGTGCTATTCCCGGGCCCTTCCGGCTGACCGTCAGGGGGAGGTGTTCCACCGGTACATTCTGGGAGTCTACGACCTGTATGAGCGGCTGACATCCCGGTTCCCCCAGGTGCTGTTTGAGTCCTGCGCCAGCGGCGGTGGGCGGTTTGACCCGGGGATTCTCTACTATGCCCCCCAGGGCTGGGCCAGCGACGATTCCGACGCGGTGGAGCGTCTCAAAATCCAGTACGGCACCTCCTACTGCTATCCGCTCAGCAGTATAGGCAGCCATGTGTCGGTGGCTCCCAACCACCAGGTATTCCGCAGCACCCCTCTTAAGACCAGGGCCAACGTGGCCTGCTTCGGAACCTTTGGATACGAGCTGGATTTGAACCGGTTAAGCCCCAAAGAGCAGGACATGGTCAGGGAGCAGATCGCGTTTATGAAGGAATACCGGGAACTGCTGCAGTTTGGAACCTTTTACCGTCTGGCCAGTCCCTTTGAAGGGAATATTACCTGCTGGATGGTGGTCAGCGAGGACCAGACCCAGGCCGTGGTGGGATGGTACAGGGTCTTAAGCGGTGTAAATATGCCCTACACCCGGGTCCGTCTCCAGGGGCTGAACCCGGATTTCTGCTACCGGAACCAGGAGACAGGAGCCCTTCACTACGGGGATGAGCTGATGAACCTGGGGCTGATTACCTCCGACGGCCAGTCCGGCCAGATGGATGGCGCCGGGGAAGGGTACGGGGATTTTATGTCACGGCTGTATGTGCTGAAACGGGATACTTCCCGATGACGGGGACAGGTTTCCATGATCATGCATAGAATAAAGCAGGCAACGCCTTCAGGTGTCTGAGGGGTTGCCGGCAGATTATGGATCAAGGAGTGTGGCAGTATGAGAATATGCCTGGATGCGGGGCATTACGGGAAATATAACAGGAGTCCGGTAGATGCCCAGTATTATGAATCCGACGCCATGTGGAAGCTGCACCTGATGCAGAAAAAGTACCTGGAAGAGTATGGAGCAGAAGTGGTGCTTACAAGAAAGGAACAGGCCGATGACCGGGGGCTCTACGAGCGGGGCGCTGCATCCGCAGGCTGCGGACTCTTTGTGTCCAGCCATTCCAATGCCGCAGGCAAGGAAACCGTGGATTATCCTGTGGCCTACTGCGCTGTCAACGGAAGTGCCGACGGAATCGGTCTGGCCCTGGCCCGGTGCGTGGAGGACGTTATGGGGACGGTCCAGACAGCCCGGATTGAGCACAGGACCGGCCAGCGGGGCGATTATTACGGGGTGGTGCGGGGCGCTACCGCAGTGGGGACCCCGGGCCTGATTCTGGAGCATTCCTTTCATACCAACCGGCTGGCCACTGCCTGGCTGCTGGATGACAGCAACCTGGACCGGCTGGCCCAGGCGGAGGCAGGGGTCATGGCAGAGTTTTTCGGTCTAAAGAAAGTAAAAAAGTCCGGCTGGGTCCATGAGGACGGAGGGGAGCGGTTCTACCTGGGGGATACGGGCGATTACGTGAAGAATGCCTGGTATGAGGACGGGAATCACTGGTACTGGTTCGACGGCGCCGGCCACATGGTCACCAACACCTGGTACCGGTACCAGGATGCCTGGTATTATCTGGGTGAGGACGGAGCCATGGTCAAAGGCCTGCTTAATGAAAAGGGAAAATGGTATTATCTGGACCAGGAGGGAAAGATGTCTACAGAGCCGGTGGTGCTGACCCCGGACCAGGATGGGGCACTGAAGTTTCCTGGGATGGCGGAACCGTAACTACCGGCGGTTACCGTTCAGTTACCGTTCACACCCCAGTCGATCACCACGCTGATCGGCTGAGTACCAGATTGACAATCCGATTATGGCTTTACACTTCCTGCATATTGAACTATAATTATGGTAGCAACCAGGTTGTGAAAGAAATATGTACTCCCGGAATCTCACAAAGGAAGTGGGGGAGACTTGGGGAGCAGATAAATATGGAAGGGGTGGGCAGATGCCAAATAACGGTGAGATTATCAGGGATTCCATAATGGAATTTTCCAGAATCCAGGATTATATGGAACTGGTTGAAACAGGGTCCCAGGCTTATCTGGTCATGAAACGGAGGTATGTTGATCTTAAAGTGATATTAACCAGTCTGGGTGTCAATGTTACAGAGATTGACCGTATAAAAGAATAACGAATTTCAAGAAGGGGTGTAAGGTCATTACAGGATTATCCATGGCCTGCACCCCTGGTACATCGTTGCGCTAATCCCGAAGTAAATAGTGCAACGATGTACTAGAACCGCCTGCCAGAGGGCAGGTGGAGTATGTTCAGTGGGCTTGTATTTTGGAAATCAGGGCTTCCTGGAGAACCTGGGAGAAATTGACCCCCATAGACATAGCTTCCTCATTTAGCCACTCTGAAATGGAAAGCGTCTTTTTTACTGCCCTGGAGTTATGCTTTTTCTGGTAGGCGTCCTCCATGGAGCCGCCTTCAGTAAGGCATTCCGGAATATCCGGGAATGAGACCCGGAATCCACCCTCCTCAGCAGTATGAAAAATAGCGGGATAAAAATACTGTTTCATGAAAAAGCCTCCTCTCTTGATAATATCATTATAAATCAATATTGGTTTATAATCAAACTGTTTTTTAAACCTTTTTTAGATTATTTTTCTTGACTTTTTCAAAACAACAAATTAGAATAGAGAAAAGGAGGTTGAGCCATGTTAGTATATAAGATTGATGTGATAGAAACATTAAAGGAATCAGGCTATAACAGTACCAGAATATTAAGAGAAAATATACTTAGTCAGTCAGCTATGCAAAAATTAAGGAAAGGAGAAATGATAGGGATAAAAACATTGGAGCAGCTTTGTGAATTATTGGACATGCAACCTGGGAACATAATAAAGTACGTAGAAAATAAACTATAAAAAGTTTAATTCGCGTGTCGATAATAAACCTAAAACAGTTTGCAATGGTATTACCAGATGAGGCAAGTAAATCTGATAAAGAACGGAGGAAAGGATATGGTAGAGGTTATGACAGATAAACAATTCAAAACAATTCTCGAAATGGTAGACATGATATTAGACGGGTGCAAAGACCTGGAGGAAGCAAAGAAGAAAGTACAAAAGCTGATTGAGAATCAGGGCGGAAAAGAAAAGACAGAATAATATATTAAAGAGCGGAACTTGCCACCGCTCTTTTGATTTAAGTTGGTACAATAGTAGAAAATCCAACCCAGCACGAGAAAACCGGAAACAAGCAAAAACCCCCTGAAATTACTTGATTTTTAAAGAAATCTTGCAATATCAGGGGAAATAAAAAAATGCGTCTGATAGGAATCGAACCTACGCACGCGGCTCCGGAGGCCACTGCTCTATCCACTGAGCTACAGACGCATCTTAGATATCATACTATACTTTTTTTGAAAATGCAAGAGGAATCTTGCATTTTTTTCAAAATTTTGTTATAATGCTCCCAATGGGATAGGAAATATGCCCGGATGTTCCCCGCTCAGACCTTTTGGGGAGGTACCGGGTCCACATTTAAGAAAATTTCAGGAGGAGTGTTAAAGTTATGAAGGGAAATGTTATCGTAGGACAGTCAGGCGGCCCCACAGCGGTCATTAATTCCAGCCTTGCCGGTGTGTACCGGACTGCCATAGACCGGGGCGCCAAGAAGGTGTACGGGATGCTTTACGGAATCCAGGGACTGCTGGATGAGCAGTATGTGGATCTGTCCAAGCATATTAAGAGTGATCTGGACGTGGAGATTTTAAAGCGCACACCGTCGGCATTTCTGGGGACATGCCGTTATAAGCTTCCGGATATCCATGCAAACCAGGAAATCTATGAGCGGATCTTTGCGATCCTTAAGCAGCTGAATATTGAATGCTTCATCTATATCGGCGGCAATGATTCCATGGATACCATCAAGAAGCTGTCGGATTACGCGATTCTCACCGGCCACACCCAGAAGTTCGTGGGTGTGCCCAAGACCATTGACAATGACCTGGCCCTGACCGACCATACTCCTGGCTACGGAAGCGCCGCAAAGTACATTGCCACTTCCACCAAAGAGGTGATTCGGGACGGCCTGGGCTTCTCCTACAAGAAGAAGCTGGTGACCATCATTGAGATCATGGGCCGCAATGCCGGATGGCTGACAGGGGCGGCGGCACTGTCCAGAGGTGAGGACTGTGACGGACCGGATCTGATCTATCTGCCGGAGGTTGCCTTTGAGATCGATAAGTTCATGGCCAGAGTCAAAAAGCTTCTGGAGAAGAAAGACGTGGTGGTGGTTGCCGTTTCCGAGGGTATCCGGGACAAGGAAGGCAGATATGTCAGCGAGCAGGGCGGCGGCGTGGATTATGTGGATGCCTTTGGCCATAAGCAGCTGACCGGAACCGCCAGCTATCTGGCCAATGCAGTGAACCAGGAGATCGGATGCAAGGCAAGGGCCGTAGAGTTCAGTACCCTCCAGCGGAGTGCCGCCCATCTGGCCTCCCGGGTGGATGTCAATGAGGCGTTTATGGTAGGCGGTGCCGCGGTGAAGGCAGCCGACGAAGGGGACAGCGGCAAGATGGTAGTCATTGACCGGGTGTCCGATGACCCCTACCAGACCGCAACCGGCAT
Organism: uncultured Lachnospiraceae bacterium; assembly: GCA_910577765.1. Taxonomy (GTDB): domain Bacteria; phylum Bacillota; class Clostridia; order Lachnospirales; family Lachnospiraceae; genus Brotaphodocola. The sequence goes on along the minus strand of CAJTOV010000018.1, from coordinate 30,371 downwards.
TTACGATGTCCACAAGATTGCCAACGGTGAGAAGCTGGTTCCCAGAGAGTGGATTACCAGGGACGGCACCTATGTGACGGAGGAATTCATTGATTATGTACGGCCTCTGATTCAGGGAGATTCCCCTTCCGTGATGGTAGACGGTATTCCGAGACATCTGTATATGTCTTCCAAGAAGTAATCACAGAAGCATGGACGAAGCTGCGGCACTGAGGGACTGCTGCCGGAATATCTGCCGCGTAACCGTTCCGGGGCCGCCGGAACAGCTGCCGTGTAACCGTTCCGGTGCAGCCGGAATATCTGCCAGATAACCGTTCCGGAGCTGCCGGAACGGTTATCTGGTTTGTCTGGAAATTTCAAAAGGAGTAGCATGAGACAGGACCACAGATTTCGACGAAAAGGAAGATTGGACGATGACCAGAGGCGTATGCTTCCGGTCATCCTTATTCCGCTGGTTGTCATTGTACTGATGATCATCATAGTGTTTGCAGACCGCTCCGGAGAGAAGGACAAGGACCCGGGAAAGGAACCGTCTTCGTCTGCGGCGGAGACCATGGAGCCGGGCAGCGGGGAAGCCACGGAAGCTTCCGGGGAGGCGGGGGACCCGGGGACGGATATTTCTGTGGAGGCGGAGACCGGGGCACAGCTGTTTCAGTCTGAGGAAGTTCCGGGTATTCAGGACCTGCTGGTCCGTTACTACCGGGCGCGGGCAGCCGCGGACGCAGAGACACTTCAGGATGTCTACGGTATGGCAGATATGCCGGCATCCCGGCTGGCTGGCTGGAAGGCCCGTCTGGGAAATAATGCAAAGTATATCAGCGGGATCAGCAATGTGGCCACCTATGTGGTCTCTGGTGGGGAAGCCGGAAGCTGGCTGGTCTACTCCACGGCGGACATAAAGTTCTACACGGCCAAAACCCCGGCCCCCATGATCATGTGGTGCTACGTGAAGCAGGACGGGGAGGGCAGCTACCGGATCATGGATCATGCTGCCCTGACGTCGGCAGAGCTCCAGTTTGCAGACCAGACAAACCGCTCCCGGGAGGTCCGGGCTCTGGCCTCTACGGTGAATAACCAGTTAAAAGAAGCCCTGGCCTCTGATGAGGCGCTCAGGGAGGTATACGGTGTGCTCCACGAGGGGTCGCCTGTATGGTCTGACGAGACGGAGACAAAGGATCAGGTGGTGATTCTGGACGGTGCCGGCCAGGATGAGCCTGCAGAGGATGGGGCGGCTGCGGATGCCGGTGAGTCCGGTTCCGGTACCGGTGAATCTGCCCCTGGAGCCGGTGAGCCTGGTTCTGGTACCGGTGAATCTGCCCCTGGAGCCGGTGAGTCCGGTACCGATGAATCTGCCCCTGGAGCCGGTGAGCCTGGTTCCGCTGGCGGGGAACCGGCCGGACAATCCGTTTCGGAAGCAGGGGAAACCGCTTCCCAGGACCAGTAAGGAGGGGCCGGATGCAAACCATGAATGTAAAAGATTTTTATTATGACCTGCCTCAGGAGCTCATTGCCCAGGACCCTTTAAAGGACCGGTCAGCCTCCAGACTTCTGGTGATGAACCGGGAGTCCGGGAAGCTGGAGCACCGGGTATTTAAGGACGTGGTGGACTATCTGCGGCCGGGAGACTGTCTGGTAATCAATGATACCCGGGTGATTCCTGCCAGGCTTTTTGGCGTCAAGGCAGACACCGGGGCAAAGATCGAGGTGCTCCTTCTGAAACGCCGGGACCAGAATATCTGGGAAACCCTGGTAAAGCCAGGCAGGAAATGCAGGCCCGGGACAGAGATCGTCTTCGGGGAAGGATTACTGCGGGGAACGGTCCTGGATGTGGTGGAGGAAGGCAACCGCCTGATCCGCTTCTCCTTTGAAGGCATTTTCGAGGAGATTCTGGACCGGCTGGGCCAGATGCCGCTGCCCCCCTATATTACCCACCAGCTTCAGGATAAGAACCGCTACCAGACGGTCTATGCAAAGCATGACGGCTCCGCAGCCGCGCCTACGGCAGGTCTGCATTTTACCAAGGAGCTTTTGCAGCAGGTCCAGGACATGGGGGTGAAGATTGCCCATGTAACCCTCCATGTAGGCCTTGGCACCTTCCGGCCGGTAAAGGTAGACAATATTCTGGACCACCACATGCATTCCGAGTTCTACATGGTGGAGGAAGCGGAAGCAAAGAAGATCAATGATACCAGAGCAGCCGGAGGCAGGGTAATCTGTGTGGGAACTACCAGCTGCCGGACCGTGGAATCGGCGGCAGGAGAGGACGGAAAGGTCCGGGCCGGAAGCGGCTGGACCGATATCTTCATCTATCCGGGCTATAAGTTTAAGGTCCTGGACTGCCTGATCACCAACTTCCACCTGCCGGAATCCACCCTGGTGATGCTGGTGTCTGCCCTGGCAGGCCGGGAGCAGGTGCTGGAGGCTTATGAGGCTGCGGTGAAGGAGGGGTACAGGTTCTTTTCTTTTGGAGATGCCATGATCATTGTGTGACATAAAATATTGTATTTGTGAAGAAAATTAGTCCGGGAGTTGTTATGACTCCCGGATGTTTCGATTACAAAATATTGAAAGCTGTCATACAACAAATGGAACAGATACTGCTAAAAGAAAGAAACAGTCCGGTAGAAATCCAGGGCATGGAAAAAGCCTGAATTTTCAAAGGACTGTTTCTTTTCTTACCTATCAGGGGCCTAAATCGTTATTTCCCGATAGCCCTATTTTTTTACAAGGCAATCCGCTCCACGACCATTTCCAAAAGCTGGTTTAACTGGATTTTCCCGGCAGCATTCAGGGGCAAGGCCTGGAAAAAGAGGATTTCCCTGGGGAGCTTGAAGGCAGCCAGCTTATCCTTCAGCATCTGCCGGATATCATCTGCCGAAAGAATGCTGCCGTCTCTTAGTACGATGCAGGCGCAGACCTCCTCCCCCAGCATGGGGTCCGGGATGCCCATGACCTTGCAGCATTCAATCTGGGGAATCTGAAGAAGGGCAGATTCTACCTGGGAAGGGACGATTTTCTCTCCGCCCCGGTTGATCAGCTCCTTTTTTCTTCCCATATAATGCAGGCTGCCGTCTGCATCCAGAAAACCCAGGTCGCCGGTATGGAGCCAGCCGTCCGGATCGATGATCTGGGCAGTCAGGTCAGGGCGGTTATAGTATCCTTTCATCAGCAGGCGGCTGCGGATGCAGATCTCACCGGTCCTGCCGGCGGGAACCGGTTCCCCGTTTTCCAGACTGATGATCTTTCCTTCGCTGTGATCCACAAAATGTCCGACAGTAGTGCTTCTTGTTTCCAGAGAATCACTGAAATACCCTACGGTAATTCCGGCTGTGGCTTCTGTCTGTCCCAGTCCGGGCAGCAGGGTAAAACCGAAGGCCTCCTGGATTTTACAGAAATTCTCCGGAGAACAGTATGCACCGCCGATGATGCCGGTCCGGAGGGTCACAGGGGGGTCTGCGGAAAAAGCCGGATTTTTCAGTATGGTGCGGAACGTAAAAGGCACACTGCTGAGAACCGTACAGGCTCTATGTACCAGGGTCTTTAAAATACTGCCGGAGTGCAGGTCATCCGGTATGGCAAGCTCGGCACCTGCGGCAATGGCCGCTAAAATGTTCACGTCAATACAGAAAATATGAAACAGCTGCAGGGCACAGCAGATAACATCCTGCTGGCAGATATTCATGGCACAGGCCTTCTGGATACCGCCGTTGACCAGATGAAAGTGGGTGGAAACCACAGCCTTGGCATGGGTTCCGGTGGTTCCGGAGGTATACAGAATCAGACAGTCATCTTCCGGAGTCAGAAGGGCCTGCTGACGCTGGTACGCCTCCATGTTCTGCCTGCCGGCCTGCTCCAGCTGCCCAAGGGAGCAGTAAGGGCTGGATGGCTGCTGACCGATATCAAACACATGGGTCAGGGAACAGTGACGGGCCATGTCCCTGCTGATCTGGTAAAAGATATGGTCCTTATAATGGCTGCCGATCATAAGATGGCGGATATCCGACAGGGCTGCCAGTTCCGCCAGTTCCTCTGCTTTCAGACTGGTATTGAGCATGCAGGCCACACAGCCTGCTTTGATTACGCCCAGGAAGGCAAATATGGCATTGGGAGTATTTTCGGAAAGGATTCCCACATGGTCTCCTTTGCACACACCGCTGGCCAGAAGGCCGGCGGCGATTTCATCGGTCAGCTGCTGAAGCTGACCGTAAGTCCATGACTGATCCCCAAAGGACAGGGCACAATGCCCAGGAAACCGTCTGGAAGTCTGTTCCAACATCTGGTTCAGGGTTTCTTCAATCAATGGTCTCATAGATACACTCCTAACATACCATATTGACAATGGGCATGCCCACAGCCAGCATCACAAGGATTCCCACCAGTCCGGCAGCCATTCCATACTGGAACAGCTTTCCCGCGCTGATCCAGCCGGAGTCGGCGGCAATGGCTACCGGCGGCGTGGCAGGGGCGGTCGCGAATGCAAAGTTAATGCCAATGGTAATCATAATGGCAGGAAGCAGGGGGCTGATCATGCCGTCATAGATTCCCAGGGACAGGGGCATTGCAATGGCCATACAGATTGCGCAGGTCACGGAATTGGACATAAAGTTGGTGAGAATCACGCTTAATGCGGCAATGATGACAACAAATACCATTGGGCTGATGCCGTTGCAGTATACGCCGATGGTGTCACTGAGCCAGGCGGCAACGCCGATCTCCGTGTTGGCCAGGGCAGAGCCAAGATGCAGCAGTGCGCCCATGAAAAGCAGGGTTCCAAGGGGAACGGCAGAGACTGCATCCTTATAAGACAGGACCGGCCTGCCCTCCACCTTGATAAAGTGCAGCAGGATAATCCCTGCAATGGGAGGATAGCACTGCTGGATCTTATTCAGGGCCGGGTAGACGGCCGGGCAGATATATTTGGAAATGCCAGGCGCCAGCCACAGTACAACCACGGCAAGATAAACGGCAGCGGCAATTTTTTCCTGCCGGGTCAGGGGGCCCTGGTTTCCTTTGATTGCGTCGTAATCCAGCCTGGAAAGGCGGGATACATCCGGCTTCCAGACAAAACGGCAGACCAGGAACCAGCCCACTGCGGTCAGGATGCCCACAGGCATGGCAGCCATCACATACTGCCCGAACTCCATGGTATTTCCGGTATAGCTGTTGTAAGAAGAAAAGCCGATCAGGGTCATGGCATGGGAAATGGGGGTGGTTGCCTGGGCAATCTGACAGACAATGGCCAGGCTGGCAATCATCACTGCCGGAAATGCATCTCCCTTTCCCTTTTCATATCCCAGTGACTCAAAAATCTCATACAGAATGGGCAGGAAAATCATAATCGTGGAGCTGGAAGACAGCCCGGAAGACAGCACAAAAATCGAGACAAAGATCATGGCAATGGTACACCAGGCACCTTTCCGGCTGAAACTGCTGGTCAGGAACCAGACTGCAAGCCGGTGTGCCACGCCGGTTGCCTGAAGGCTTTTGGCAAGCATGAAACAGAGCATCAGATAAAATACGGTTCCGTTTCCCAGGGTGCCTGCGGAAACCTTGTTCATACCATATTCCGGAATCAGTGCCAGGGCCAGAATCACGGCCAGGCTGGTCCAGTCCACTCCCACCAGAAGCCACATAAGAAGCCCGCCGGTCATAATGGTAAGTACCTGGGTCCCGGAAGGGCCCAGAGTGGCGGATATCGGAAAACGGAAAGCTGAAGGAATTTATTGTAACAGCCACCCCCATCTTTGACGGGGACGGCAATATTAAGTTTGTTGTGGCGGACCGGATCGAAATGGACCGTCTCAAGGAGCTTTATAACCTGGGCTTAAGTGAGCGGCGGAAAGCCGTACAGTCCAATATGAAAGTCCAGCCGAAAAAGCATAAATTCATTTATAAAAGCAGCGAAATGAAGCAGATTGTAGACGAGATCCAGAGGGCAGCTTCGGTGGTAAGAAAGCAGAACCATCACAAGGATCGGCGCAACAGCCCCGGTGGATGTGGATTTCCGTCTCATTGCAGCCACCAACCAGCGGCTTTCCGACTGTGTGGAAAACAAAACCTTCCGGCTGGACCTTTATTACCGGCTGAATGTAATCCCCATTACCATTCCTCCGCTGCGGGCACGTAAGGACGATATTGTCCCTCTGGCAGAACATTTTTTGTGCAGATTCTGTGACAAATACCAGCTGAAAAAGAAGTTTTCCAAGAAGGTATACCGGACCTTTGAGGCCTACAGCTGGCCGGGCAATGTCAGGGAACTGAAGAATATTGTGGAGCGCATGGTGATTATGAGTACAGCCTCTACCATTAACATTAACGAAATCCCGTCCAGCATGTTCAGCCAGGACGGTTTTGACCAGAAAAGCCAGGAAACGGAAAGCGAAAAGGAGCAGATTATACGTGCCCTGAAAATCAATCAGGGCCATAGGGAGCAGACCGCAAAATACTTAAATATATCCAGAAGGACATTACAGTATAAACTGAAAAAATACGGTCTGCTTGACAGGAAGTACGGGGGCCGCCCCGATTCTGTTTAAGTGGTTTTTATGCAGGTCTCCCAAAGGGAGGGAACGCTGCCGGCAGGCGGCTCCCCTCCCTTTTTGGCATGGTAAATGCTGAATATATCAGTGAACCGTGCTTAAGCTGACCCAGACGCCATCACCCAACTGGCCGGCTTGCCCCGTGAACGGGAACGAAAAAGGAAAGGAGTTACATACACATGAAACCATTGGAAGGAATCAAGGTAGTAGAACTGACCACTTATTTTGCGGCTCCGGCCTGCGGAAGAATTCTGGCTGACTGGGGTGCAGAGGTCATTAAGGTGGAGGGACCCAAAGGCGATCCCTACCGGAGCGCATACCGGGGACAGAGGACGCCCCAGTTTGCGGAAGGGTGTCCCAGCTTTGACCTGGAGAACTCCAACAAATCCTTTGTCTGTCTGGATACCAAGACAAAAGAAGGCAGGGAAGCAGTCCTGAAACTGACCTCCCAGTGTGATGTGTTTCTTACCAACAACCGCCCCAATGCATTGAAGAAAATGGGCCTTACCTATGAAGAAATACACAGCTTATATCCCCGTGTGGTCTATGGGGAGGTGCTGGGATATGGTGCCAGAGGGCCATTGAAGGATAAGCCCGGGTACGATTACACCGCATTTTTCTCCCGCAGCGGACTTATGGCAGATTTAAGCTCCAAGGGAGGCCCGGTGATGAATACGGTAGCCGGATTCGGAGATCATGTGACCGCCATCACCCTGGCAGCCGGAATCTGCGGGGCCCTTCTGCGGGCAAAGCAGAACGGGGAAGGGGACCGGGTCAGTGTTTCCCTGTACCAGGCAGCCATCTTTATTCTCAGCAACGGTCTGCTGTGTGCAGAGTACGGAAGGGAATATCCCAGAACCCATTTTGACTGTAACAGCCCTCTGCTTACCTGCTACAAATGCAGGGACGGAGAGTGGATCTATCTTTCCATGCCGGAATATGACAAGATGTGGCCCAGGATCTGCACCGATATTTTTGACCGTCCGGATCTGGCAGATGATCCCAGATTTTACTGTATTGCAGAGACCAGCAAGCGGATCGGGGAGGCGGTTGCAGTATGCGATGAAATCTTTGCCCAGCATGACAGCAGCTACTGGATACAGCGGATGGAAGCCAATGATATTGCCCATGAAAAGCTGGCCCACTTTACCGACGTGCTGAAGGATGAGCAGGCATGGGCCAATGATTTTCTCCAGGAATATACCTATCCCAACGGGGAAAAGACAACGTTTTCCAGTACTCCCGTAAGCTTTGGCTCCATAGGGAAAATGCCCTTTCAGCATGCGGGACAGGTAGGCCGGGATACAGACCAGATCCTGAAGCAGGCCGGATACAGTGAAGAGGAAATCAGCAGTTTAAAGGCGTCCGGCGCGGCAAAATAGTATAGGAGGAAGACCAATGCTGACAATGGGAGTGGACATCGGTTCCACGGCATCCAAGGCAGTGATTCTGGAGGACGGAAAGCGGATCATGGCACGGCAGCTGGTGGCTGCGGGAACCGGAACGCGGGGACCGGCGGAGGTGTATAAAAAGGCGCTGGAGGAGGCAGGGGTGGAGCGGTCCCAGATCACCCGGGTGGTTGCCACCGGATATGGCAGACTGAACTTTGCCCAGGCGGACCGGGAGCTAAGCGAGGTAAGCTGTCACGGAAAAGGGATGGTTTTTTTGTGTCCCCAGGTCCGCACAGTGATTGACATCGGCGGCCAGGACGCCAAGGCACTGCTTCTGGATGACTGGGGGTATCTGGACCATTTTATAATGAATGATAAATGCGCCGCAGGCACCGGAAGGTTTCTGGAAGCCATGTCCCGGGTTCTGGATGTGCAGGTGGAGGACATGGGCATGCTTTCGGAGCGCTCCCAAAATCCCGTATCCATCAGCAGTACCTGCGCGGTGTTTGCAGAGTCAGAGGTGATTTCCCGGCTTTCCTCAGGGGAAACGGTGGAGGATATTGTGGCGGGGATTCACGTGTCCGTAGCCAAAAAGGTATCCGGTCTTGCAGTCCGGGTGGGCTATAGGCCCCAGGTGGCAATGAGCGGAGGCGTAGCAAAAAACAGGGGGATCGTCCGGGCCATGGAGCAGGAATTACAGTGTGAGATTCTGGTGCCGGAGGACTGCCAGATGGCAGGCGCCATTGGCGCGGCATTGTTTGCCTGCCAGTAGAAAGTGTCTGCAGTAACAGTTCAAGGGGTATCTGAACTGTTACTGTCTGCAAATTATGTGACCGGTTATGGAAAACCAACAGAAGGAGAGAAATCATGAATGAACAGAATATGAGTCAGGCGGCAGCGCCGGCAAAACCAAAACGTCCCAAGTCAAAATCCCAGCTAATGGCGGGAGCACTTCTGGACAAAGCCTACAACGATACCCTGGAAGCCAAAGCCAGGGGAGAGAAGATCGGATGGGCCACATCCCTGTTCCCCCAGGAGATTGCGGAGACCCTGGGCTTACATATTGTCTATCCGGAAAACCATGGTGCAGCCATTGCAGCCAAGAAGCTGGCAGCTCCGTTTCTGGAATATGCGGAAGCCCATGACTGCAATAATGACCTTTGCTCTTATGCGAAAATTGACATTGCTTATGCGGATCTTTTTGACTGTAGTCCGGCCAGCAACATGGCCAGACCGGACTTTCTGCTGATCGGAAACAACGGATGTAATGAGATTACCAAATGGTTCGAAGTGGTCGGCAGAAAGCTGGAGATTCCCACCTTTATGATTGACTTTACCTACAATCATATGCCTTATGTGACGGACTCCAGGGTCCGGTATATCAAGGCACAGATTGAGCAGGTGATTAAGGACTTAAGCGCTTTTACAGGAACGGTCTGGGACCCGGATAAGTTCGCTGAAATCATGGGGATTTCCACGGAAAACAGGAATCTCTGGGAGCAGGTTGCCGACTATCTGGAGCGGCAGCCCAGCCCCTTAAGCGGATTTGATCTGTTTAACTATATGGGCCCTATGGTATTTACCAGAGGCCGCAGGGAAACAGGAGACGTGATGCGCCAGCTGATTGCGGAGGTCGAGGAGCACATAAAAAACGGTACCTCCACCTTCCCGGCCAGGGAGGAATTCCGTGTGTTCTGGGAAGGCATTGCCTGCTGGCCCTACCTGTCCCACAACTTAAAAACCTTAAAGAAATACGGGATCAATGTCTGTGCTACCGCCTATGCCCGTGCATGGTCCCTGGATTACACACCGGGAGATATTGAGAGCCTGGCCAGGGCCTATGCCTTTACCAGCTCCAACAATATTCTCCTGGAGGAAAGTGTCCGCAGACGAAAAGAATGGAACACCAAGTTCCATATTGACGGAACCATTTATCATGTAAACCGTGCCTGCAAGGTCATGGTCTGCCAGCAGCAGGAGCTGATGCGCCAGGTGTCGGAGGCCTGCAATGGACTTCCCTATATGTCCTTTGACGGGGACCAGGCAGACTTCCGCAACTTCAGCGAAGCCCAGTTTGAAACCCGCATCGAGGCGTTTGCAGAATTAATGAGAAAGCATAAGGAGGGACGGATTCATGGCTAATTTACAGGATAAATTGCAGGAATTAAAGGAGATTGCAGCCAACCCGCGAAAACAGCTGGAACAGTATTTAAGCAAAGGCAAGCAGGTAATCGGCACATTTCCCTATTACACACCGGAGGTTCTGGCCGATGCGGCAGGGATCGTTCCCATGGGTATGTGGGGAGCCCAGACCGGGATTTCCCAGGCAAGAAAGTATCTGGTAGCATTCGCCTGTCCCATTATGCAGTCCTGCATGGAGCTGGGCTTACGTGGTACTTACCGCGGGGTAAAGGCAGTGATGATTCCATCCATGTGCGATACCCTGCGGTGTGTGACCCAGGACTTTAAGCTGGGGGTGAAAGATATTGCCTGCATTCCCTTTACATATCCCCAGAACCGGAAAATTCCGGAAGCTGCCACCTATCTGAAAGCCGAATTTACCCAGGTAAAGGAGCGGATTGAGGAGATTTACCAGGTGTCCATTGAGGAAGAAGCGGTGGAGAAAAGTATTGGGATTTATAATGAACACAATGCCCAGATGCGGCGGTTTGCCAGGCTGGCCAACGCACATCTGGATGTGGTGACCCCCATAGTGCGTCATGAAGTATTTAAGAGTGCATGGTTCATGACAAAAGCGGAACATCTGGAAACTATGAAGGAAATCAATGACGGTCTGGAAGCTCTTCCGGCCCATGTATTTGCCGGAAAGAAGGTGATTCTCACGGGAATTACCGCAGAGCCGGAGGGGCTGTTACAGATCCTGGAGGACCAGAATCTGGCAGTGGCAGGGGATGATCTTGCCCAGGAAATGCGCCAGTACCGGACGGATATTCCTGAGGGAGATGACAGCATAGGGCGTCTGGCCGGACAGTGGATGAACCGGATTGACCCCATGGCCCATGATGATGAGATCCGGCGCCTGGAACTGCTTGAGAACCTGATGAAAGAAAATGATGCCCAGGCCCTGATCGTATGCCTGATGAAGTTCTGCGATCCGGAGGAATATGAGTTTGTGGCCTACAACCAGTATTTAAAGGGCCTGGGATATCCGGTATTGTCCATTGACATTGACCAGCAGCCTGCGGCTTATGACCAGGCCAGGACAAGGATTCAGACACTGGCAGAGATGCTGTAAAGGTTGGCAAATGTGATGAGCTGGAAGGTCTGATATCCGGAACTGATTAGATAAAATGCCCCCTTTTATATGTCTGGTCCGGTGCTGTCTGCCGGACCAGATATCATATCTGATGTGCAGAAAATTTAGAATGCTTCAATATGAAATTAAGCGGAGGAAATCATGATTCTATCACCCAAGTACGAGATGATGCGGAAGAATTTCCGCAACTTTGCAGAGACGGAATTCACCGGCGAAATCCAGGAAAAACTGGACCAGGAAGGCGGTTTTGACTGGGATATGCATTACAAGATGGCGAAATACGGCTTCCTGGGATGTAAGCTTCCGGTGGAGTACGGCGGCCAGGGCGGGGATACTTTATCCTATATTCTGATGGTAGAAGAGTTCGCCAGAGTGTGTCCGGTGCTGGCCATTTATGCCAATACCCCCAACTCTTTAGGAAGCGGTTCCCTGCTTTACTATGGATCAGAGGAACAGAAAAAACACTATATTCCTCTGCTGGCTTCCGGGGAGAAGAAGATCTGTTTTGCCCTGACGGAACCAGGAGCCGGATCCGATGCCGGGGGCATGATTACACGAGCTGTGAAGGACGGGGATACCTATATTCTCAATGGCCGCAAGTGCTTTATCTCCGGTGCGCCGGTGTCCGACTATGCGGTGGTTTATGCCAGAACCAATCCCGATCTGAAAGGAAATAAGGGCATTTCCATGTTCATCGTGGATTTGACTCTGCCGGGAGTCTCCATCGGGAAACCGGAGCATAAGATGGGCATCAACGGCTATCCTACCAGCGATATTGTGCTGGAGAATGTGCGGGTACCGGAGAGCCAGCTTCTGGGGCCTCTGGACAAGGGATTCATCGCTGCCATGAAGACTCTGGACGGGGGACGCCTGGGAGTAGCGGCCCAGTCCCTGGGGATTGCCCAGGCCTGCCTGGAGGAATCCATCCGCTATTCCAAAGAGCGGAAACAGTTCGGAAAGCCCATCTGTAAGAACCAGGCCATCAGTTTCATGATTGCGGATATGGCTACGGAGATCGAGGCGGCCAGGGAGCTGATCTACAATACAGCGGTAGCCAAGGATGCAGGCGCCAAAGATGCTCCCATGAAGTGCTCCATGTGCAAATATTTTGCTTCCGAGATGGTGAACCGGGTGGCTGCCAAGGCAGTCCAGATTCATGGCGGATATGGATTTATCAAGGAATATAAGGTGGAGCGGCTGTACCGGGACGCCAGGATTACTACGCTGTATGAAGGTACCAGCCAGGTGCAGCAGATGGTAATTTCCGGGAATTTGTTAAGATAAAAAGACGCGGACAGCAGCTCATGGGAATCCGAAACAGGGCCGGAATGACGGTACAGTCATAGGCCGGTATCAGGAAAGTATGGATAAGAGGAGATGAGAAGAATGAGAATATTTGTTTGCGTAAAACAGGTTCCGGATACATCGGGAAGGGTTGCCGTCAAGGAGGACGGCACCCTGGACCGTGCATCCATGGAGACCATCATCAACCCGGATGACCTGGCTGCCATGGAGGCAGCCCTGGAACTGAAAGATACTTTCGGCTGCCAGGTGACCGCCGTGACCATGGGCCCGCCGCCGGCAGAGGGCATGCTGCGGGAGCTGATTGCCATGGGGGCAGACGACGGAGTGCTGATCTCCGGGCGGGAGTTTGGGGGATCGGATACATTTGCCACTTCCCAGATCATCGCCGGGGCCCTGCATCATCTGGGCCTTGGGGAAGAGGATGTGATCTTCTGCGGGCGTCAGGCCATCGACGGGGACACCGCCCAGGTGGGGCCCCAGATCGCGGAGAAATTGCAGATTCCCCAGGTGACTTATGCAGCGGATATCCGGAAGGAGGGCAATACCTTAAGGGTGAAACGGCTTCTGGAGGACGGCTATATGACCGTGGAGGTACAGACTCCCTGCCTGGTTACCTGCGTCAAGGAATTAAACCATGCCCGCTATATGACCATCAAAGGAATTCTGGAATGCTATGACAAGCCGATGACGGTTCTGGATTACAATGCATTAAAGGATGAGCCCCTGATTGACCCCACCACCATCGGGCTGAAGGGCTCGCCCACCAATATTTTCCGGTCCTTTACCCCGCCTCAGAAGGGGGCCGGACAGATGCTTGGCGGGACGGCAGAAGAGGCGGTGGCAGAGCTGGTAGGGCAGCTTGCCAGGAAGCATGTGATCTGAAACTACCAGAACAGTTTCCGGGAGACCGTGACAGGAGGCTTCCGGAAATGCTTGATAATTATGGAATAAGAAAGGACAAGAATATGGCTTTTAACAGTGCTGAAATTCATGAATTCCGTGATATCTGGGTATTCTGTGAGCAGCGGGAAGGCAGGCTTATGAATACGGATTTCGAGCTGGTCAGCGAGGGCCGGAAGCTGGCGGACCAGCGGGGCTCGAAGCTGGTGGGCATTCTCCTTGGAGGCGAAGGCATGGGGGAAGCCGCCAGGGAGCTTGGCGGCTACGGTGCGGACAAGATGATCGTGTGTGAGGACCCGGCCCTTGCCGTGTACACCACTGACGCTTACTGCCACGTGATCTGCGACGTGGTGATGGAGAGGAAGCCGGAGGTTCTGTTAATGGGTGCTTCCAACATCGGCCGTGACTTAGGCCCCCGTGTGGCGGCAAGACTCCACACGGGCCTTACTGCCGACTGTACCCATCTGGACATTGACATGGACAGGTACGTCCAGTTTCTGCGGGAGTCCTCCACCATTGACGTGGATTCCGTAAAATTCAGGATGGAAGACACCAATCTGAAAATGACCCGTCCCGCATTTGGCGGCCACTTAATGGCTACCATCATCTGCCCCAGGTTCCGTCCCTGTATGTCCACGGTCCGTCCCGGGGTCATGAAAAAGGCGGAATTTGACCAGGCAAAGGCAGATGCCTGCGAGATCGAGAAGGCAGCGGTGAAGCTGGATGGGGCAGCATTGAAGACCAGGGTTCTGGAAGTGGTGAAGGAAACCAGGAAGCTGGTTGACTTAATCGGCGCCGACATTGTGGTATCCGTAGGCCGGGGCATCAGCAAGGACCCGGACAAGGGAATTCAGCTGGCAGAAGAGCTGGCAGAAGCCCTGGGCGGCGGCGTGGTAGGCGCATCCCGTGCCGTCACCGACGCAGGCTGGATCACCTCCGACCATCAGGTAGGCCAGACCGGCAAGACGGTCCATCCCAGGATCTATGTGGCCCTTGGTATTTCCGGAGCCATCCAGCACAAGGCCGGTATGCAGGATTCCGAGCTGATCATTGCCGTGGACAACAATGAGACCGCTCCCATCTTCGAGTGCGCGGATTACGGCATTGTAGGGGACCTGTTCACCGTGGTTCCGCTGATGATTGAGGCCGTAAAGGCAGCCAGAGAGGCAAAGTAAACCCAATAGAAATGATACGGCCCAGGGAGCTTTCTGCAAAGCGGCAGGCCCCCTGGGCCGGACGGTGTATCAGGAAAAACCGCCGCATTTTGTGACGGTTTTTCACTGCGTTTAAGAGTGGAGGTACTTATGAATAAGAAGATGAACCGCTGGACCTATGCGGTAGTAGGCGTGATCGTGCTGCTGCTGGCAGGTCTGGTTTACGCATGGAGCGTGATCTCGTCTCCGGTTGCGGCATATTTTACAGAGTGGACCAAGGCCCAGTTAAGCCTGACCTTTACCATCTGTATGGGATTTTTCTGTGTAGGGGGATTTGTAGGAGGACTGCTTAACGGCAAGGTGAATGTGAAGCTGTGCGTGTGGGCTTCGGCAGTGCTGTTCTTCCTGGGCTTTTTCATCGCATCTAAGGCCAACAGCACCTCGGTTCTGTATCTGGGCTACGGTGTCTTCTGCGGATTTGCCTCCGGCCTGGTGTACAATGCGGTCATGAGTACCATGCTGGGCTGGTTCCCGGACAAGCAGGGCATGGTGTCCGGCATCCTTTTGTTCGGATTCGGCTTCAGCAGCTTTCTGGTAGGCAAGGTGTACCAGGCCGTGACCCCCTCCGGGGAAGGGGTAGATGCCTGGCGCAATACTTTTCTCATGTTCGGTATCCTGCTTCTGGCAGTGATTGCGGTCTGCGGTTTCTTCTTTGTGAAGCCCACCCAGGAGGATCTGGCCGGGATAAAGACCGACAAGGCCGCAGGCGGGAAGAAGAAGGCCGTAGGCATTGAGGCCACACCGGTGGAAATGGTGAAGAATCCTTCCTTCTGGCTGTACTTTGCCTGGGCCGTGCTCCTCAGCGCCGCCGGTCTGGCCCTGATCTCCCAGGCCAGCGGAGTGGCCAGGGAGGTGGGCCCGGAGGTGGATCTGGGTACCATAGCCACAGTGGTAGGCCTGATCTCCATCTGCAACGGCTTTGGCCGTCTGTTCTTCGGGGGTCTCTTTGACAAGGCAGGCCGCATGGTGACCATGACCCTGATTACCTTATCCTTTATAGTATCCGTCAGTGTGATCATCCTGGCCTTAAGCTCCCGGAGTTTTACCCTGATCATTGTGGGATTTATCTGTACCGGTTTCTCCTACGGCGGTGTGAACCCCATGAACTCCGCGGTGATCCGGGCCTACTGGGGCAGTAAGAACTACCCGGTGAACTTCTCCATCATCAATATGAACCTGCTGGTGTCCTCCTTCGGAAGCACCATAGCAGGGATGCTCTACGACAGGAGCGGTTCCTTCCTAAGCACCTTCATGGCCATGATCGGAGCGGCTGTGGCAGCTATGGTCTGCAATGTGCTGATCCGGGCGCCTAAGGCCAGTTAAAAAGGAGCTAAAAGTAGGTAGAAATACAAAAGAGAAGAAATTTAGAAAGGGCGAGGTAGCAGAGACCACCTATAATATGGGGGAATAACAGCCTATAGGAACAGACTATATATTTAAGAAGAAGGTACCGGAATAGGCAAAGGCAGTTCCGGTGACCGTTCAGCAGGAGGCTGCTGCAAAATGAATTTTGCAACAGCCTCCTGCTTATGAAGGAAACTGCTTTATGATCCTGTCACCTGGCTGCTCCGGTCAAAGGAACCATTCCGGCCCCAGCCCGGTCATGGTAACTGCGCACACAATGTACAGCAGAATGCTGGTTATGTAGGCAAAGGGAATGGACATTTTTAAAAAGTCTTTGGAGTCTACCTTGGTATAGGCCAGACCCCAGGCAATCCAGCTCTGGGTGATGCAGGAGCCTACATTGACAGTGGTTGCCGGTATGCAGAAAAGCGTAAACAAGAAGGGAACCGAGAAACTTCCCACATTGGACAGCACCCCCAGGGTAGCGGCGCCGCAACCGAATAGGGTCAGGGGTCCGCGGAAAAAGGCCGTAATCACCAGCACCGCAAACAGCATGCACAGCACCAGCTCGCTGGTAGGCAGAAGATTGCCGATAACCGCCTTAAAATAGGGAGCCGCATAGGATGCCACCTTATTGAACATGGGCAGGGTCAGCAAGAACCCGATCAGGGCAGCCGTATCCACCACACCGTCATAGTACAGCTTGTTGACCAGCTGGCAGTTCTCCGTGAACTTTCCCTTCATCCGGCCACATAGGAACAGTGCTGCAAATCCTGCAATGACGAAGCCGCCGATTACGGAAAAGTCCAGGCCGATTTTCAGCGCCACCGGCACGATGGGAAGGATCAGCGTATACAGTGGGGCATCCTTCTGGGGCTGCTGGACGCCGCGGCTCTGGGCGGCCCAGGCGTGGCTGGCGCCCTTTTTCTTAAGGAAGACCGCGGTCAGCAGGATGCTGACCACCAGGGTAATGGCAAAGGCATAGTATCCGAAGTGGGAAGCAAACCAGCCCAGGCTGAATTCCGGCATCTGGTCAGAAGCCACCACAAAGGCCCTGAGCTGTCCGTGAAGCACCGGATTTAAATACATGCCGGCAGAGACACTGGACATAAACGTAAACATGGCAATAGCCTTGGGAATCCCAAGGGACATAAGAATGGGCAGCACGATGACGCCGATGGCGATTACCGGGCCAGCGCCCATCATGGCCGTGAAAATGATCCCGGTCACAATATCCAGCAGTGCGATGGTGATGATGGGACGGTCACCGCCCAGCTCCACGGTCTTGCGGATAATGGTGGAGGCAATCCCCGTATCCATCAGGACCCGGCCGAACCAGGCTCCCCAGCATACGTTTACCAGTGTGGAGCCCCATCCTTCGGGAGCGGACTGGTAGATGGCATTGAGCACAGACACCAGTCTGTTCTCCGAATCCCCGCCAAACTGTAAGACCGGGTTGGCAACGAGAAATGCTTCACTGACAAACAGGGTACCTGCCAGGGGGAGTATGGTCCAGACCAGGGTGATCAGCAGAAACCCGATCATCAGGTTATATCCCCTGACACAGTAGTAGCCCAGACCGAAAAAGGTTAAAATCAGCAAGATTCCAATGACATATTCCAAACTTTCTTCCTCCATTCATTCATGTGTAATAGATTCTTGGAGTCTCACCGCACCTGGCCAATGGCGCGGGTATGAGTCGATTCCCAATGTCCGGCACGTTGAATCTTATGGTCAATTATACCAACCATCGACCTGATTTCAATAAATATGCTGTTAAAGTTCACGGGGGGCATCTACTTGAACTTTAACTTATAACAAACGTAGGTCGTGGAAGGAAGAATGTTTTTCTTTCCTTATCCAGACAAATAGATTATAATAGGATTAAAAGATAGGGCAGCAAGGTTATGAAAAATCGGAGGAAAGGATATGGTAGAGGTTATGACAGATCGACAATATGATGGAATTCTGCAAATGATTCAAATGATTGTTGACAGTTGTAAGGATCTGGAGGAAGCAAAAAGAAAAATTGCGGAATTAAGGAAAGAAAATTTAGAGAAGGCGAAGTAGCAGAGATCGCTTATAACTGCTTTAGTGGTATGATTCTTTCAGAGCGCTGAGCTTTTATAGAAACCAGTAAGGAGGAATTACACATGGGAACCATGATTTCATCATTTGACGGCACAAAGCTGTATCTGAATAAGGAGATCCCGGACCAGGCAAAGGCCGTGCTGGTGATTGTCCACGGACTGTGCGAGCATCAGGGACGGTATGATTACCTGGCAGGAGTGTTCCACCAGGCAGGGATCGGCACCTACCGGTTTGACCACCGGGGCCATGGGCGGTCAGAAGGGGAACGGACGTATTTTTCCGATTTCAATGAGCTGTTAGACGACACCAATGTGGTGGTGGACCAGGCCATTGCCGAGAACCCGGATATTCCGGTGTTCCTGCTGGGCCACAGTATGGGCGGCTTTACGGTGGCGCTGTACGGGGTCAAGTACCCGGACAAGCGGCTGAGGGGCATCATTACCAGCGGCGCCCTGACCCACGACAATATTGGCATGATTACAGGAGTTCCCGGAGGCCTGGACCCCCACACCCAGCTTCCCAATACCCTTACTACCGGACACGGCCTCTGTTCCGTGGCAGAGGTGGTGGCCGGGTATGCCAAGGACCCTTACAATTCCAGAACCTTTACAACCGGACTCTGCTATGCCCTCCGGGACGGTCTGAAATGGTTTGCGGACAAGGAAAAGGAATTCGCCTATCCGGTGCTTATGCTCCACGGGGAAAAGGACGGTCTGGTCAGCGTGAAGGATACCTATGGATTCTTCGGTCAGGCGGCTTCCACGGATAGGCAGATGAAGATCTATGGAAATCTGTTCCACGAGATCTTTCACGAATACTGCCGGGACCAGGTGGCAGAGGATGTGCTGGCCTGGGTGGAGAAGCGGATCTGAAAGATGTGGGATAAGGGAGAGGGATCAAGGGGGCTGTCGTAATGACAGTCCCTTTTAGTATTGGTCCTGTAGCAGAAAATCTGCCAGATGCACGATTTTCACGCCATTGATATTTCCGGTAGCCAGGTCATCCAGGGTCACCACATATTTGGGGTAATGATCCCGGATAGCCATCAGGTTGCCGATTTCACGGTCAGACTGTTCCGGCAGGCTCCGGCACACCTGAACATAGATCCGTTCCTCCTGCCGCATTGCTACGAAATCAATTTCTTTTCTGTCCTGCTTGCCGATCCAGACCTGAAAGCCTTTGCGGCGAAGTTCAAAATAGACGATATTCTCCAGCATTGGAGCCACCGAGGTGGGCTGGAATCCCAGGATACAGTACTTAAGGGAGGAGTCTGCAAGATAGAATTTCTCCTGGGTTTTCAGCACAGATTTCCCCTGAAGATCATACCGCTGGCAGCGGTAAATCACAAAGGCCTTCTCCAGCCATTCCAGATAGTTGTAGACAGCCTCCATCGAAAGGGAGCGTCCTTCACTTTTGAGAAATTTTGCAATGGCATTGGCAGAAAAGGTCTTGCCGACATTTTCAACAATGTACTTTACCACCCGGTTGAACAGGTCATAGCTGGTGATATTATGGCGCCGGGTAATATCATAGGTAATGACGGAATGATAGATGCCCTCCACAATCTGATAGGCGTCCCGCTCTTCAAAGGAGTTTAAGGCGACAATGGGAAATCCGCCCATGCGGAGATACTGGGCCAGAAGGTCCCTGGGGGAGCGGTTTTCTGATTTCTTAAAATCCAGGTACTCACTAAAGGATAACGTAAATACCGGAATTGCAATATACCGGCCCGTCAGGTAGCTGGACAGTTCCCCGGCCATCAGCCTGGAGTTGGAACCGGTAACATAGATATCCGTATTCGCCTGCTCCAGCAGACTGTTGACAGCCTTTTCCCATCCTGTAATTTCCTGGACTTCATCCAGCAGAAGATAATAACGTCTGCTGTCTGTTATCCGGCTCCGGATATTCCGGTACATTTCCTGGTCTGTCATGCCGGCGTCCAGATCCTCGGATGTATAGCACACATGAATGATGTGGTCGGAAGCAGTTCCGCTTTGAAGCAGGTCTTCCCGCAGCATTTCCAGAATCGTAGATTTTCCGCAGCGGCGGATGCCTGCCAGGATTTTGACAAGAGGGATATCCCGGTAGGTTTTTAATATTTTCATGTAATGGGGTCTGACAATCATGTATCCGCCTCCTTTTAATATAGTATTACCAAAAAACATAAGTAAAATCAAGAGTTTTTACTGGAAAATCATAAAAAATAGGAAATTTAAAAAAGTTTTTATGAAGATAAAATAGTTGGTTTTCATTTTCTCCTTTTTCTGCTATGCTATAGGATAGCTTACAAAGCAAACCAACGAAAAGAGGAACACCAGTCATGGAATTACAAGGCCTTATGAATTTACAGCTTATGATGTTTCTGGAGATCGGGGTGGGCTGGTATCTGCGGCACAAAAACCTGATCACCGACGGAGGGAAAAAGTGTCTCACAGATCTGATCATTGACGTGGTGCTTCCATGCAATATCATCCAGTCCTTCTGTATCGAATTCGACGCCCAGATTCTGCTCCGGTGTCTCCAGGTTCTGGTGATCTCCCTGGTGCTTCAGATGTTCTGCACCCTGATCAGCGCTACCTGCTACAACCGGGTGGAGAAGGACAAGAAGCCCATTCTTCAGTATGCTACCGTCTGTTCCAATTCCGGCTTTCTGGGCAATCCGGTGGCAGAGGGGCTTTACGGTTCCCTGGGCCTTCTGTATGCGGCGGTCTACCTGATCCCCCAGCGGATCGTCATGTGGTCAGCCGGAGTATCCTATTACACCGAATCGCCCAGCAGACGGGAGGTGGTGAAGAAGGTCCTGACCCATCCCTGCATCATTGCGGTGGAGATCGGACTGGTACTGATGGTGACCCAGATAGAACTTCCGGTATTCTTAAGCAAGACCATTGGAAGCCTCAGCAGCGGCACCACCTCCCTGACCATGCTTCTGATCGGCGCCATTATGGCCGGGGCAGAC
>CAJTOV010000018.1:0-9341 GCA_910577765.1 uncultured Lachnospiraceae bacterium | reverse complement strand
TTAAAAACCATGGTTACCCGGGAGACAGCCTGGTTTTCCGTGGTGCGTCTCCTTCTGATTCCGGCTGCTGTCTGCGCCGGCTGCTATCTGTTCCGGATTGACGCCCTGGCCGCGGGCCTGTCGGTGGTGCTGGCTGCCATGCCCGCAGGCAGTACCACCGCCATTCTGGCAGCCAAATATGGCCGGAACGAGGAATTCGCCAGCAAATGCGTGGTTCTGACCACCCTGCTGTCCATGGTAATGATTCCGGCCTGGTGTCTGTTTGTGGCGTATTTGTGGAAATAATGGGACCAGACATTACGGTTCACACTTCAGCCGGTCACTGCGCTGACCGGCTGGGAGGATGTACGTAATGGCCGGAACCCGGGCTGCCCATCACCGCAGGTGATTTCAAATGGCAGCCCGGGTTACTGTTTGCTGGGGACCAGTGAACAGTAACGACCAGACCGTATGGGCAGTTCCGGATGACGAAATTTCTTGCTAATTGGGCAGGAAACAGATAAAATGGAAGATGACGGACAGAAAGAAACCATGCTTTAGGATACAGGTTGGAAAGGCATAGACATCATGGCATTTCACGAATCACAACTTCAGGCAATCCGCCACGGAACCGGCCCCATGATGGTGCTGGCAGGGCCGGGCTCCGGCAAGACCACGGTCATTACCCACCGGGTGAAACATCTGATCGAAGAATACCAGGTAGAGCCAGGCAGCATTCTGGTGATCACCTTTACCACGGCTGCTGCCAGGGAAATGAAGCAGCGGTTTGGGAAGCTGGTCAATGGACGCAGCTTCCCGGTCAGTTTCGGAACCTTTCACGCAGTCTTTTTCGGCATTTTAAAGCATGCCTACCGCTACGATGCCGGAAGCATCATCCGGGAGGAGGAGCGGGTGCGGATTGTCCGGGAGCTGGTGGACGCCAGTTCCATGGAGGTGGAGGATGCAGGGGAATTCACCGGCGCAATCCTGTCGGAGATCAGTATGGTCAAGGGGGAAATGCTCAGTCTGGATCACTATTATTCCAAAAACTGTTCCGAGGAACTGTTCAAGCAGTTGTACCAGGGCTACCAGGACACCCTGATCCGGCGCAATCTTCTGGACTTTGACGACATGCTGGTCATGTGCTATGAGCTGTTTCGGCAGCGGAAGGATATTCTGGCAGCCTGGCAGGCAAAATACAGGTATATTCTCATAGACGAGTTCCAGGACATTAACCGGGTCCAGTACGAGATTGTGAAAATGCTGGCCCTGCCGGAGAACAATCTGTTTATTGTGGGAGATGACGACCAGTCCATTTACCGGTTCCGGGGCGCCAAGCCGGAGATCATGCTGGGCTTTACCAGGGATTATCCCCAGGCGGTCCAGACCCTGCTGGGGATCAATTACCGGTCCACCTCAGCCATTGTGGATGCGGCAGGCCGTCTGATTTGCCACAATAAAACCCGCTACCAGAAGGAGATCCGGGCTGCCCGGGGCATGGGACGTCCGGTGGTTACCTCGGTGTGGGCAGATGCCCAGGCAGAGACCAGGGGAATCGTGGAGGAAATTCAGGATTACACCCGTATGGGATACCGGCTGTCGGATATTGCCGTTCTCTACCGTACCAGCATGGAGCCCCGGCTTCTGGTGGAGCGGCTGATGGAGTACAATATTCCTTTCCGGATGAAGGATTCCCTTCCCAATCTGTATGAGCACTGGATTACCCTGGATATTCTGGCTTATATCCGGATCGCATATGGGTCCGGTTCCGGCAGGGGAGCCTGCCGGACAGAGCTCCTGCGTATTATCAACCGCCCCAAACGCTACATCAGCCGGGATGCCCTGGACGGCACCGTAATCTTCTGGGACACCTTAAAATCCTGGTATCAGGACAAGGAATGGATGGTAGAACGGATTGAGCGGCTGGAATACGATGTGAAAATGATCGGCCGTATGGCTCCGGTGGCTGCCGTCAATTACATCCGCAAGGGTGTGGGCTATGACCAGTATCTCCAGGAATATGCCCAGTTCCGGCGGATGAAGCCGGAGGAGCTTCTCCAGGTGGCAGACCAGATCCAGGAAAGCGCCAGCGGCTACAGGACCATGGCGGACTGGTTTACCCACATGAAAGAATACGGGGAGCAGCTTAAGAAACAGGCCCAGAACCAGGAGCAGAATCCCGACTGTGTGACCCTGATGACCATGCACAGTGCCAAGGGTCTGGAGTTTCCGGTGGTCTATATCCTGGATGCCAACGAGCGTGTCACCCCCCACCACAAGGCAGTGCTGGACGCAGACTTAGAAGAGGAACGCCGGATGTTCTACGTAGCCATGACCCGGGCCAAAGACCGGCTCCACATATGCTGCACAAAAGAACGCTACAGCAAACCCATGGAACCCTCCCGGTTTATAGCGGAATTGAGCGCGCTGCGAAGTAGCGGCCGGATGCACCAGGAAGGAGGCACAGCACCATGACACACAGAAAGGGCCTTATCCACATCTACTGCGGTGACGGAAAGGGCAAGACCTCCGCTGCCATCGGTCTGGCCCTGCGGGCCGCAGGCCGTGGCAGGAAGATCCTGATAGTCCGTTTCCTGAAAACCGATGATTCCGGGGAGGTTCCGGTTCTGGGCCGGATTCCGGGGATTCGGGTGATGCCCTGCGAAAGAACCTTCGGCTTTGCAAGCCGCATGTCGCCGGAGCAGAAGAAAGAGGCGGCAGATTACTATAGCAGCCGGTTTGCCTGGGCCTGCCGGGAAGCAGAGGAAGGAGACTATGATATGCTCCTTCTGGATGAAATTCTGGCCGCATGCAGGTACGGGCTGGTCAGGGAAGCGGCAGTGGTTCATTTTCTGCAAAACAGACCGGAAAAGCTGGAGACCGTGCTTACAGGCCGGGACCCTTCTGCCGCCCTGGTGGACCTGGCAGACTATGTGTCGGAAATCCGGATGCAGAAGCACCCCTTTACCAGAGGGGTAGGGGCCCGGGAAGGAATCGAATATTAAATTAGGGAGGAATCAGAATGAGAGTCGTATTACAGCGGGTAGCCCATGCCCGGGTCCAGGTGGAGGGAGAGACCATCGGAGAGATCGGGGAAGGGTTTCTGGTTCTTCTGGGAGTGGCCCAGGAGGACGACGAGGCGGCGGCAGACCGGATGGCAGAGAAGATCTGCAAGCTGCGGATCTTCCAGGATGACCAGGGCAAGACCAATCTGTCCCTGGCAGATGTAGGCGGAGAGCTGCTGGTGGTCAGCCAGTTTACCCTGTATGCAGACTGCCACAAGGGCAACCGCCCCAGCTTCATCCGGGCAGGGGCCCCGGAGAAGGCGGACCGCCTGTACCAGTATTTTGTGGAACAATGCCGCCGGTACGTGCCCCGGGTGGAGCATGGCAGTTTCGGGGCAGACATGAAGGTGGAGCTGCTGAATGACGGCCCCTTTACCCTGGTGCTGGAAGGGGACGGGCAGAGGATTTACTAAATTATCAGAAAGGACATAAGAAACCATGGAAGAGAAAAAGGAAAAATCAGAGGGAAAAAAACTGGAGGAGGCTTTGACCTGGAAGGCCCCCCATATTGGGAAGGAGGCGCCGGAGCAGCGGCAGGAGGCAGAGGATTTCTGCCAGGGCTATAAGGCATTTCTGGATGAGGGCAAAACCGAACGGGAGTGTGTGGAGGGGATTACAAAGCGGCTGCTGGCATCCGGCTATACCCCCTTTATATATGGAAAGAAATACAATCCCGGGGACAAGATATTCCTGGTAAACCGGGGCAAGGCGCTGATTGCCACCACATTCGGGACAAAGCCCCTGACAGAAGGGGTGCGGATCGCAGGGGCCCATATTGACTCCCCGCGCCTGGATTTAAAGCCAAGCCCTCTTTACGAGAAACAGGATATGGCTTACATGAAGACCCACTATTACGGGGGAATCCGCAAGTACCAGTGGGGCACCGTGCCTCTGGCCATGCATGGAGTGGTGGTGAAAAAGGACGGTGAGATCTGCCGGATCTGTATCGGGGAGAATCCGGGGGACCCGGTATTCTGTGTCACGGACCTGCTTCCCCACCTGGCCTCCAGACAGAATGAGCGGAAACTGGCTGAGGGGCTGAAAGGGGAGGAGCTGAACATTGTCACCGGGTCCATTCCCTATGTGGATGACCAGGTAAAGGAGCCGGTAAAGCTCATGGCCTTAAAGCTGCTTCATGACCGGTTCGGCATTACGGAGGCGGATTTCTACCGGGCGGAGATTGAGATGGTTCCGGCCCAGAAGGCAGTGGATGTAGGGCTGGACCGGAGTATGGTAGGGGCCTACGGCCAGGACGACCGGGTGTGTGCCTACACGGCCCTGATGGCAGAGCTGGAGGCAGACAGCCCCGCCTACACCACCATTACCCTGTTTGCAGACAAGGAAGAGACCGGTTCCCAGGGAAATACAGGTATGTGCTCCGATTTTCTGGAGCATTATATGGGATATCTGGCTGATATGGAAGGCGTGGATGTGCGGCAGGTATTTGCCCGCTCCCTGTGTCTGTCGGCAGATGTGAACGCGGCTTATGATCCTACGTTTTCCGATGTGTTTGATCCCAACAACTCCTGCTACATCAACAAGGGCTGTGTGCTGACCAAATACACCGGGTCCCGGGGCAAATCCGGTTCCAGCGATGCCAGTGCGGAGACCATGGCAAAGGTGATCGGAATCATGGACAAGGCAAAGGTGTACTGGCAGGCCGGAGAGCTGGGAGCCGTAGACCAGGGCGGCGGCGGAACCATCGCCAAGTTTGTGGCACGGCTGAATATCGATACGGTGGATCTGGGCGTGCCGATTCTTTCCATGCACGCGCCTTTTGAGGTGGCGTCCAAGCTGGATGTGTATCATACATACCGGGCGTTTAAGGCTTTCCTGGATTGAGTCTGGTTTTGCGGACTTAAATATTTATGAATTTATAGTGTAAAAGCTTTTTTATCCCGGGGGATTATGGTATAATCAATGACATGTCTCGGTTATCAGGGACGGGTTGCTGTATGGATTTTTATTTTTAGAAGGAAAAGGATATCAATTATGAAAAAATATGTGAAATTTGTATTGTGCGGCATGGCCGCGGCGGCACTGGTGACCGGGTGTTCCAGTAACAAGCCCCAGGAGTCCCAGTCTACGGCGGCAGAGACGGTGACAGAGGCCTCGTCTGAACCGGAGTCCGGAACAGAGGCAGAGAAGGAGGTAGACAGAGGAACGGTTACAAAGCTTGGCCAGTATAAGGGAGTCGAGGTAAAGCGGCTGCCGGTGGAGGTCAGCGACGAGGAGCTGGATGCCCGGATTCAGAGTATTCTGGATGCAAACCCGGAATACATTGAGATCACGGACCGGGCGGCGAAGCTGGGGGATGTGGTCAATATTGACTATGTAGGTATGAAGGACGGAGAGGCCTTTGACGGCGGAACGGCAGAAGGCTATGACCTGGAGCTGGGGTCCAAAACATTTATTGACGGGTTTGAAGACGGACTGGTAGGGGTAAAGACCGGCGAGGAGCGGAGTCTGAACCTGACCTTCCCGGAGGCCTACCACAGTGAGGAACTGGCGGGCCAGGAGGTGGTCTTCGATGTGACGGTGAACCGGATTGAGGAGAAGCGGGAGGCAGTGCTGGATGACAATTTTGTCCAGCGGATGTCGGATTTCTCCACTGTGGATGAGTTCAAGGCAGACACCCTGGCCGAGATGGAGGCGGAGCGGGAGTCCCAGGCGGACCAGCAGATTGAGGCGGATGCCCTGCAGAAGGCCCTGGACAATTCCGAGTTTGATGTGAACCAGGAGGCCGTGGAGGACCAGTTCCAGAAGCAGATGGATTACTACAACAGCATGGTGCAGATGTACGGGATGAATCTGGCAGACTATGTGGCCATGTTCGGTATGACGGAAGACCAGTTTCAGGAGGAACTTAAGAGTGCGGCGGAGACCGCCATCCGGCAGCAGCTTCTTATTGACGCCATTGCAGAGGCGGAGAACCTTCAGGTGGAGGATGGGGACCGGGAGCTGGTGGCTAAGGAGTACGGCACGGATGTGGAGGCTTTAAAGGCCAGCTATGGCGAGGAAGCCGTGGACGAGACGGCAAAGATGTACAAGGTAATCGGATTTATCCGTGATAATGCAGTTGTGAAATAGAACCATTCAGACAAGACAATTTCCTGCCGGGGACGCAGCCTGGCAGGAAGGGGGCTGGCTGTGGGAACAGGTAACTGTTTAATTACAGGGGGATAAGTATGCAGCTGTTAAAAGAAAGAATCCGCAAAGACGGAAAGATTATGGCAGGGAATGTACTTAAGGTAGACAGCTTTCTCAATCACCAGATGGACACGGATCTGTTTCAGGAGATTGGAAAGGAGTTTAAACGCCGGTTTTCGGATGTGGAAGTCAACAAGATTCTGACCATCGAGGCCTCGGGAATCGGGATTGCCTGCGTAGTGGCCCAGAGCTTCCATGTGCCGGTAGTCTTCGCCAAGAAAACCAAGACCAAGAATATTGCCGGGGACGTGTACACCAGCAAGGTAGAATCATACACCCACGGGCGGGTATATGATATCATTGTGTCCAAAGAGTTCCTGGGCAAAGGGGACAAGGTGCTTCTGATCGACGATTTCCTGGCCAACGGAAAGGCGCTGGAAGGGCTGGCCGCCCTGGTGGAGGCATCCGGTGCAGAGCTTTCCGGAGCCGGTGTGGTCATTGAGAAAGGGTTTCAGATCGGCGGAAACCTGATCCGGTCCAGGGGCATCCGGCTTGAGTCCCTGGCTATTGTGGAAAGCATGGACGAGAATAACGGTACCATTGTGTTCCGGGGAGACGAGGCGTGAGCAGGAAAGCGTTGTTTTTTGATATTGACGGGACATTACTCAGTGAGATAACCGGGCAGGTACCGGAGAGCGCCAGGCAGGCCCTGGCCCAGGCCCGTGCCCGGGGGCACCTGGTGTTTGTCAACACCGGGCGCACCTACGGGGAGCTGGGAAAAATCAGGAACCTGGTGGAGCCGGACGGCTGGCTGTGCGGCTGCGGTACTTATATCCAGGCAGAGGGCCGGGTGCTGGTTCACCAGGTGATGGACCGGGATTCGGTTCTGGGGATCAGCCGGAAAGCCCGGGCCTGCGATGTGGACTGTTTTCTGGAGGGGATGGAGGGCTGCTTTGTTCTGACGGAGGAGACCCGCTATCCCATGGGAAGAAGGCTTCGGAGCAAACCGGATTTTCCGGTCCGGTACTGGCGGGAGGACACCGGGGCAGGGGAGATCGAGAAGTTCTGTGTCATTGCCGATGAAGAAAGCTGGCGGGAGGAATTTTTTGCCAGCCTGGGACCGGAGATCCAGGTCATTGACCGGGGCGGGGATTTCTATGAATGTGTCCCTGCCGGATTCTCCAAAGCCTCTGCCATTGACCGGATTCTGGAAGAGTATGGCCTTGGGCTGGAGGATGCCTATGTGTTCGGAGA
Organism: uncultured Lachnospiraceae bacterium; assembly: GCA_910577765.1. Classification (GTDB taxonomy): domain Bacteria; phylum Bacillota; class Clostridia; order Lachnospirales; family Lachnospiraceae; genus Brotaphodocola. The sequence goes on along the minus strand of CAJTOV010000018.1, from coordinate 1,893 downwards.
CAGCACCAACGACATCTCCATGTTTGAACATGTGCCCAATGCGGTGCTTATGGGAAAGCATGACAAGCAGCTGGAGCCCTATGCTTCCTTTGTCACCAGGACCGTGGAGGAAGACGGCATCCGGTATGCCATGGAGTTCCTGGGGCTGATTCCCGGAGGAGAAGACCGGCAGGAAGAGGAGCCGGGGCCGGCCGGGGCCGGAGCAGAATCTGTTCCGGTGGAGCCTGCCCCTGCATATTTTCCCTTGTTCTTCAACTTGAAAGACCGGAAGATTCTGGTGGCAGGAGCAGGAACCGTAGGAAGCCGCAGGGCAGCCCTCCTGGCAGAATTCGGAGCCAGGGTGAAGGTGGTGGCCCCGGAAGGGAACGACCGGATGGAGGAGCTGGCAGCCGCAGGCCAGGTGTCCTGGGAGCGGCGTTCCTTTGTTCCAGATGATCTGGAAGGGTGCTTTCTGGCGGTGGCGGCTACGGATGATGCCGCAGTCAATGACCGGATTGCCGGTCTGTGCCGGGAGCAGAAGATTCTGGTGAACCATGCCGGGGACCAGAGCCGGTGTGATGTGTATTTCCCGGGGATTGCCAGGAAGGACGGTGTGGTGGCAGGCATCACCGCATCCGGCACAGACCATGGGCTGGCAAAGCAGGTAACGGAAAAGGTACGGGAGGTGCTGGCGGGTATCTGAACATTCAGTCCCGCCGCCAGCACCTCCCGTTTCCCATATGGTTTAACGTATGAAAGCAGGTGACGGTATGAAGATCGCCGGATATATTCTGGCAGGCGGAGATAACCGCCGGATGGAAGGAAAGAAGAAACTGTATCTGAAGCGGGAAGGAAAGCCCTTTGGCCAGTGGATCTGCGAGGCCTTTGCAGAGCTTCCGGAGATTTACCTGTCCGTGGCAGATGTGCCGCCGGGGGATCCGGGGCTGGCGGCGACAGATGCGCTGCCGGGGAATCTGGGGCTGGAGGAAGAAGCGGACGTGCCGTCGGGGAATCGGATGCCGGAGGGGGAAGCGGTTTTGCCTCCCGGTGTACTGGACATCTGCGGCCGGAAGCTTCCCCTTGTCTATGACCGTTATGGCCATATCGGCCCCATAGGCGGAATCGCCTCCGGGCTGGGCCGGTGTCAGACAGAGGCCCTGTTTGTGGCAGCCTGCGATATGCCTTTTATCAGCCGGGAAGCAGTGGGGCGGATGCTGGAGGCCTATAAACAGAATCCGGTTCTGACCGTTGCCCGCAGCGGGGACCGGGTGCATCCTTTGTTTGGCATCTATCCAAAGGAGCTGCTGGCTGTCCTGGAAGAGCAGATCCGGAACCGGGATTACCGGATGATGCATATTCTGGACCGGGTGGAATATGGAGCCGTTGATTTCGGCGGAGATTCCGGGGAACTTAAGAACATCAACACCACAGCCCAGTACCGGCAGATGGACAGGCCCTATATTTTCGCGGTCAGCGGCTACAAGAATTCCGGCAAGACCACCCTGATCACCCAGGTGATTCCGGTGCTGGTGTCCCGGGGCTTCCGGGTGGCGGTCATCAAGCATGACGGCCATGATTTTGAAAGTGATGTGCCGGGGACCGACAGCTACCGCCACCAGAAGGCAGGGGCTTACGGTACGGCGGTATATTCCGGCAGCCGGGTGCTGGTGACCAAAGAGATACAGGGCATGGACGAGACCAGGCTGTTTGCCGCTTTTCCCGAGGCAGATATTATCCTGATCGAGGGGCTGAAAGACGGCCCTTATCCCAGGTATTTCTGCAATTACCCGGAACAGGAGCCGGTGTCGCCGGAGGAACTGGCGGAGCGGATACTGGAGGGGCGGCGCGAAAGTATGGGTGGCTAGTACATCGTTGCACTAATTCCCGAGTAAATAGCACTCGCTATCCGCGCCA
>CAJTOV010000017.1 GCA_910577765.1 uncultured Lachnospiraceae bacterium | reverse complement strand
CTGTTTTTGTCCAGTTTTCCACATCGGGCGGACGCCCGATGCTTCTTGTCCGGCTTTGCCGGACAAGAAGATGCCCCCATGAACAGTAGCTATACAAAAATGGGAGGGACTTATCATGAAACTAACCGGAAAAAGATACAAAGCCTTTTTGCTGGCCGCAGCCCTTGCCGCCACAGCCGTAACCGGGTGCGGCAGTTTCGGGAATACCCCGGGCCAGAACCAGGAAAGCCAGGAAAACGGGGAGAACAGCCAGAATCCGGCAGCCCCGGACGCAGAAGGAGACCAGAAAACCGTGGAAAACAGCAGTGTAAAAGGAAGAACCCTAAAGGCCCGGGAGCCGGAGAAGGCAGACATTTCCCCGGAGGATTTTGAAGCATGGAACAAGCTGATGGAGCAGCAGGAAGTCTCGGAGGAATTCCGGAAGGGACTGGAGCAGTTTGCATGGAACAGCGGAAGCCGGGTTCTGGGGGAGGCCCGGGGCAACGGGAATTTCAGCCCTTTAAGTCTTTACTATACCCTGGCCCTGGCAGGCTGCGGCGCAGAAGGGGAGACCAGCGCCCAGATTCTTAAGAACCTGGGAGTAGGGGACCGGCAGGAGCTGGCAGACCAGTGCCGGAGACTTTACCAGTGGTATGTGTACCAGAACCAGCGGGACCAGGAGCGTATGGCCCATTACGGGATGGAGGATTATAAAAGCACCATCCGTCTTGGCAATTCCCTCTGGATCTCGGACCAGCTTCCGGTCCGGGAGGATTACCAGAAGCTGGCGGCGGAGCAGTTCTTCGCATCCTCCTATGGGGTGGACTTTGGGAATCCGGATACCGGAAAACAGATGGGAGCCTGGATCGCGGAGAAGACAAACGGGGTCCTGGAACCCCAGCTTGCCCCGGACCCTTCCACCCTTCTGGCGATTCTAAACACCCTGTATTTCTATGGAGGCTGGGCAGAGCCCTTTCAGGAACAGAATACCCAGGAGGATGTGTTTACCCTGGAAGACGGAGGCCAGGTAACCGTGCCCTATATGAACCGGACAGAGATGATGGGGGCATTCCGCAAGGGGGAAGGCTACACCCTGTCCTGGCTGGGAACCAACAATAACTGCCGCATGGTCTTTCTTCTGCCGGATGAGGGAAAGACCGTGGGAGAATTTCTGGAAAGCCCGAAGAAGCTGAAGACAGCCATGGATGTGTCAGAGGATGCCATGACCCCGGGAAAAGTAGTCTGGAAAGTACCTAAGTTTGATTTCGGCAGCAGCTACCGGTTGGAAAGCACACTGGCAGCCATGGGGATGGACCGGATGTTTGGGGGAAATGCAGAGCTGGGAGGGATATCCCCGGAGCCTCTCCAGGTGTCCAGCGTGATTCAGGAGACCCATATCGGTGTGGATGAAAACGGTGTGGAAGGCGCTGCCTACACCATGATGGCTCTGGCCCGGGGAGGGATGCTGGATCAGGGGGAGACAGCAGAAATGATTCTGGACCGTCCGTTCCTTTTCGGCATCCTGGATGATGCCCACGACGCATGGCTGTTTCTGGGGGTGTGCAGGAACCCCCAGGGGGAAGAATCTGCCTCCGGTCAGCCCATGGCCAGTGCCCCGGACCTGTACCTGGCAGATTCGCTGTCCAGCAGTTTGGAAGCATTTCCGGTAATGTTCGGCAATTATACCTTGAACTGGGAGGAAGACGGCAGGATGCAGGGAGTGGTAGCCTGCGGAATCCATCCTTTGCAGATTGACTTGGAAAAGGCAGTGCCTCTGAAACTTCCCCGCTACAACCAGATGGAGGAGGTCCCCTGCTCGGTCAGGACCGCCGTTATGCCGGAAACCCTGACAGTCCGGGAGTGGGATGTGTCCCAGGCGGGCCGGACAGAGACAGCTGAACCGGCGGAAACCGTCTACCAGGATACAGGGCTCATCAACCTGAAAGGCGGCAGAATCTATGAGATCGTGGCAGAGTGGCCGGAGGACCAGATGGAGAAGCACGGGTTCTACGGGGAAGCCAGCTATGTGGTAGTGACAGAATGGAACTGACAGATGTCCCCGTGAACCGTAACCTATTACGGCCAGACGGATCAATATAGGAGGAATGTATTATGAAATCAGCAAAAACCATGGTTACTGTCTGCCTGCTGGCAGCGGTTGTCGCATCCACGGCCATAACCGGGTGCAGCAGCTCAGGAACGTCCCAGGGGCAGAATCAGGAAGGCCAGGAGCAGAACCGGGGAGGCCAGGAGCAGAATCAGGAAGGCCAGGACCAAAGCCAGGGAAGCCAGGAGAATCCTGCAACCGCGGATACAAATGGCGCGGAAGAAAGCCGGAACCCGGCAGCCTCCCCGTCCCGGGAAGAAAACAAAAGCCCGGGAAAGGCCGGAACCTGTGCAGCGGGAAAGACCATGGAGGCAAAGGAGCCGGAGAAAGCAGATATTTCCCCGGAGGATTATGAGGGCTGGAACCGGCTGCTGAAAGCCCAGACTCTGTCCGGGGAATTTCAGAAAGGGCTGGAGCAGTTTGCCTGGAAGAGCGGAAGCCAGGTTCTGAAGGATGCCCCAGGCAACGGGAATTTCAGTCCGTTAAGCCTTTATTACACCCTGGCCCTGGCCGGATGCGGGGCAGAGGGGGAGACCGCTGCCCAGATCCTGGGAAGTCTGGGGGTGGAGGACCGGAAGGAGCTGGCGGACCAGTGCCGCAGGCTCTACCAGTGGTATGTGTACCAGACCCAGCGGGACCAGGAACAGATGGCCCATTATGGAATGGAAGGAAACAAAAGTACCATCCGTCTGGGCAACTCCCTGTGGATTTCAGACCAGCTTCCGGTCTATGAAGATTATCAGAACCTGGCGGCAGAGCAGTTCTTTGCCTCCTCCTACGGGGTGGATTTTGGCGATCCCAGTACCGGGAAACAGATGGGGGACTGGATTGCGGAAAAGACGAAAGGGGTTCTGGCGCCGAAACTGGAGCCGGACCCGGCTACGGCTCTGGCCATTCTCAACACCCTCTATTTCTACGGCGGCTGGGCAGAGCCCTTTGCGGAAGGGGATACCCGGGAGGATGCGTTTACCCTGGAAGACGGAACCCAGGTGCAGGTGCCGTATATGAACCAGACCCAGTTGGACGGGGCCTTTAAAAAGAGGGACGGATGCATGCTGTCCTGGCTGGAAACCGGCAACAACTGCCGGATGATCTTCCTTCTTCCCGACGAAGGAAAAACCGTGGAAGAGTTTCTGGACAGCCCGGAGAAGCTGGAGGCAGCCATGGAGGCCGGCCAGGAAGGATGGTCCCAGGGAACCGTGGTCTGGAAGGTGCCAAAGTTCAGCTTTGGCAGCAGCTACCGGCTGGAAGATACCCTGGCGGCCATGGGAATGGACCGGATGTTCGGGGAACAGGCGGAGCTGGGAGGTATTTCCCCGGAGCATCTTTACGTGTCCAGCGTGATTCAGGAGACCCATATCGGCGTGGACGAGCAGGGAGTGGAAGGCGCTGCCTACACCATGCTGGCCATGGAATGCGGCGCGGTGCTGGAGCAGGAGGAGACGGCTGAGATGATTCTGGACCGCCCGTTCCTGTTCGGCATCCGGGATAATGCCCATGATGTCTGGCTGTTCCTGGGAGTGTGCAGGAATCCGGAGAGCTGACAGCCTGGGGGCAGCTTGTAAACCGTTGGCAGATTGCGGAAAAAAGGAGCAGACCATGAGAAAAAACAGAAAGCAGTTACTGGCCTGCCTGCTGGCTGTATCCATAGGACCGGCGGCAGTTACCGGATGTGGGAGGCCTGGGAGCATAAGCGGAGCAGGGGGTGGGACCGGCAGCGGACCGGCTCCTGCCGGGGCGGAGATCCTGGCTCGGGCAGAATACCCCCAGGAACCGGTATATAAAAATGATGAGGAACGCTTTGAGGCCCGGTACAGCCGGAAGATTCCGGAACGGTTCCAGGAGGCCTATGGTTCCTTTGCCATGGGGACCGCGTCGGCGGTGCTGGGGGAGGACAGCCAGGCGAACACGGTCTACTCCCCTCTGGGACTCTACTATGCCCTGGCCATGAGCGCCCAGGGAGCAGGCGGGGAGACCCGCCGGGAGCTGCTGTCCCTGCTGGGATACCCGGAGGAGGCGGCACTTGAGTCCCTGGCCCAGGACTGCCAGGCCGCGTTCCAGGCACTGTACCATGTACCGAATCCGGCCAATGCAAAGAAGGACCAGTGGGGGGAGCTGCCTTCGGACGCCCTTTACAACCTGCGGATCGCCAATTCCCTGTGGGCAGACCATACCCTGGAGATCAGGCAGGAGTTTGCGGACCAGGCGGCCCGGTATTTCTATTCCGACAGTTTCCAAACAGACCTTCACGGACCGGAAGGGGCCCAGGCCATGGCGGACTGGGTGAAGGACCGGACCGGGGGAATGCTCGTGCCTGCCGCCAGAGAGATACCGGCGGAAGAACAGCTGTCCCTGCAAAATACGGTCTACTATTTTGATGAGTGGATCGACCGGTTTCAGAAGGACAGGACCAGACCGGATGTATTCACCACCGCAGAGGGAATCCAGGTAACCTGCGATTTCATGAACCGGGAGATGGATAGCCACGGGTTCCGGCGGGGAGAGAATTTCACTGCTTCCTCCCTGGGTCTGAAAAATGGCTCTGTCCTCTTTGTCCTTCCGGACCCGGGGGTGGATGTCAGGGAGCTGGTACAGTCACCGGAGATTCTGGAGGAGGTTCTGGAGGGAACCTCCGGCCAGGGAACCGGAGAGGTGATCTGGAAGATTCCCAAATTTTCCTATGGCAGCAGCAGGAAGCTGTCCGGTGTGCTGGAGGATCTGGGAATCCGGAAAGCGCTGGGACCGGATGGGGATTTTTCGGGTATTTCGGACCAGAAGCCCCTGTTCCTCTCCGGCATCAGCCAGGACGTCCAGATAGGCCTTGACGAGAACGGCGTGGAAGCCGCGGCATTTACAGAGATCGCCTATGCAGGGGCAGCGCCGCCGGACGGAAGGGCGGAAATGATTCTGGACCGGCCGTTTCTCTATGCAGTCCGCAGCCAGGGCCAGCTCCTGTTTGTGGGAATCTGCGGGAATCCCCGGCAGAATCAGCCGGAAGATTCGTCCGTTTCCGCAGAAATTCCGGAGACCGGAGCTTCCCATGCTTCTGACAGGGAATGCTGGGAGAAGCTTCTGGAAGCCAGGAACCCCTATATGGGGGATGCCTCTGCCAACGGGAAGCTGGTCAAACTGGTTCTGGACCATTACCACATGGACCAGGGATGGACCATGGAGCTGCAAACCACATACCTTCCCTACGGCCTGACCCTGCATCTGGACCAGGCGCCGGACAACATCACCATGCAGAAGGCAGCAGGGCTGCTGCTGGGACTGATTGACAACTGTTACAGCGTGTCCTGGGATTATCCGGTGGACGGGCAGGGGAAGCGGGCGTATTTCTACATGCCCTGGGCTCTCAGCCCGTATCAGGATATTGTCCGGAAGGAAGACCAGGTGGAAAAGGTGGGAGAGCTTCTGGAACTTCTGGAGCAGATTGACCGGCCGCTGCCGGAAAGAAGCCGGTCAAAGACCCTGGACCAGGCTGTGGCGGCGGCTGTTCTGGAGAACAACCGTTACATCTATTCCCAGGATTGCGAAGCCTATGGGGAAGGCCATAAGCTGCTGGGGCAGGAAGAGACCGGGGACCGTGTGGTGGTGTATGCCCTGACCATGTACGGCAGCTACCAGTTCCAGAACGGAAATTTCGTCAAGAACGGCGGAACCGGAACCCTTCCGGTGGTGATCCAGGTGGCAAAGGAGCCGGATGGCAGCTATGTGGCAGTTCATTACCAGCGCCCGGAGGACGGCGGAGGATACCAGGAGTCCATCCGGAAGCTGTTTCCGGAGGAGCTCTGGGCCCGGTGCCTCTCCCCGGCCGCCCAGGACCAGGATGATTTGACAATGCAGGAGCAGGCCTATGCAAAGTCTTATCTGGAGCAGATCGGCAGGGAAGCGGAAATCGGTGACTATGGAGACTTTCCCCACACCCTTCTGACGGATGTGGGGGTGCCGGTGGAGGTATCCAATGCCCTGGGAGACATCCGGGAGTCTGCCCCGGACGATCCGGCGTGGCTGGCGCCTTCCTGGCTGGGAACCATAGAACGGCTGGAGGATGGGGAACGGTATGTCTATGAGCAGGCTTATGATGAGGAGAAAAAGGAGATTTTGTTCTCCAAAATCCGGTATGAGACCGGGGAAACCGTGGCCCAGTCGGTGTATGACGCACTGACTGGGGATAAGAAATAGACGGTATGCGCGTTGAAGGTTCTCAGTTATTATGATAGAATATAATTCAGAAGGATATACGCCCTGCTGATTTGCCAATGCCCTAATATATAAGGATGTACTGGAAAGAGAGGACAGATGATTAATACCAATTTAGCACAGGCAGTGGATGCAACCAGTGATTCAGGCCCGGCATACGATACAAACGTGAAATATCTGCTTGCAGACAAGCAGATATTATCGCGGATTCTAAAATATACGGTTGAGGAGTTCCGGGATCTGGATATTGCTGATATCATGGACTGTATAGGCGATGATATCGAAATAGGAACAAGGCCGGTTGACGCCGGACTATCCAGGCTTGGCCGGGTGAAGGGGACCATTACTGAGGATAATGTGCCAGGAGAAGGGATTATCTACTATGATATCCGTTTTAGTGCGTATCATAAAGATAGCGAAATGAAGATTCTGATTAACATTGAGGCGCAAAAATCGTCAAACCCCAGTAAACTGGGATATCATTTGGAAAATAGGATTGTATTTTATCTTGCAAGAATGATCTCAGCACAAAAACAGACGGAATTTTTCCACAGCGATTTTGATAATCTAAAAAAAGTCCGAAGCATCTGGCTCTGTATGGATAACGAAGAAACGGAAGATTCCATCGAGAAAATCAGCTTTGACAGAAAAACGGTTTTTGGAAATAAGAAAAATTTTACCCCCATGGATTTGATGCAGGGAATCATCGTCAATATAAGGAATAGGGAACATAATATTTCAGAAGAAGACATAGGAAAGTCGGCTAATGTATTGATTGCTATGCTGGAAGAATTGCTTTCCAGGAAAACAGCCGCAGAGAAGAAACGCATATTGGCGGATGAATATGGCATGATCATGACTGCTGAATTAGAAGGGAGGATACAGATTATGTGCAATTTATCAGAAACTATTGAAGCAAGAGGTATGAAGGAAGGCATCAAGGAAGGCATCAAGGAAGGCATCCGGAAAGAACGAATTGCCGCTATCGAGCGAATGATGAAAGCAGACGCCACCAGGGAGCAGATTATTTCCTATGGATATACGGAAGCGGAATATACAGAAGCAGAAAAACTTATGACTATGAATGCATAGATACAGAACCTGGCAGGAGGGCGTAAAAATCCATGGCAGAGCAGGAATATTTCAGAAAAGCATTGTCCGATTTTACCTTTGATGTGGCAAGCGGAGGAGCCATCCGCCATCTGGCGGACCGGGGCTACACAGTACGGCAGATCAAGGAAATGCTGGATTTCCCCACACCCCTGGACCGGGTAGGGCAGGCGGTGTGGCAGCATTTTCTGAAAACCGGACAGGTGACGGATACGGAGCCAGAGGACGGGAATCAGCAGGAACAGTTCACCTATGTGCTGGAATATGATGCCTATGGAAAAAGCAGCTACCGGCGGGTGACCCTGAAGGAACGGGACGCCAGGCCGGTATCCTGGCAGGAGCGGCAGTTTTCCCAAGGGGAAGACGGACCGCTTCCTGCCTTTCTGGAAGAAAAATGCAGGGAAAATCAAGAGGAACAATCCTATGTTTCCTGCGATTTCGGGCTCAGGAGCCGGCGGGAGCCTGGGGAGTACCGGCGGATGCTGGGCTTTCTGAAGGAAGACCAGCGGGAGTATATTCTGGGGCTGCCCTGGGAGCGGAAGCTGGTGTACCACCGGCTGGACCGGCGGATGCGGGAGATCGTGGCCCGGCTTTACAGCAGTGGGGAATGGCATGGAACCTGCTATTTTGTCACGACCCGGGAGAAAATCCGGTTATGAGAAACTAGACATTTCCGCAAGGCAGTATATCTTATTCCGCAAACAGCGGTGTAGACAGATACCGGTCGCCGGTATCGGGCAGCAGGACCACAATGGTCTTTCCTGCGTTTTCCGGCTGTCTGGCCAGAACCATGGCCGCATGCAGGGCGGCACCGGAGGAAATGCCTGTCAGCACCCCTTCCTTACGGCCCATGCGTCTTCCGGCTGCGTAGGCTTCTTCCGTGGATACGGTCATGACCGTATCGTAGACACTGGTGTCCAGTGCCTGGGGGATAAAGCCGGCGCCGATTCCCTGGAGTCCATGGGCTCCGGCAGGGCCCCCGCTGAGAACCGGGGAATCCTCCGGTTCCACGGCCACCACCTTCACTGCCGGGTTCTGTTCTTTCAGGTACTGGCCTACGCCGGTGATGGTTCCGCCGGTGCCTACCCCGGCCACGAAGATATCCACGGCACCTTCCGTATCCTCCCAGATTTCCGGGCCGGTGGTGGCCTTATGGGCTGCCGGGTTGGCCGGATTCACGAACTGGCCCGGGATAAAGCTGCCGGGAATCTCCCGGGCCAGCTCCTCTGCTTTGGCAATGGCCCCCTGCATTCCGGCGGCCCCTTCCGTCAGCACCAGTTCCGCGCCGTAAGCCTTCATCAGGATCTGCCGCTCCACACTCATGGTGTCCGGCATGACGATGATGATGCGGTAGCCTCTGGCAGCCGCCACGGCGGCCAGACCGATGCCTGTGTTGCCGGAGGTAGGCTCAATGATGGTGGCCCCTGGCTTTAAGACGCCTCTGGCCTCCCCATCGTCAATCATGGCCCTGGCGACCCGGTCCTTGGCAGAGCCGGCAGGATTGAGATACTCCAGCTTTGCCAGAATCCGGGCTGCCAGATGCTCCTCCTGTTCTATGTGGGTCAGTTCCAGCAGCGGGGTTCTGCCGATGAGTGTATCGACGGTTTTGTAAATTCTGGACATATGCATTTCCTCCTGGATGGTGTCAGGTGCTTCCGGAGAGCACACAGTTTCTAAATACTATACGCCCGGAGCCTGATAAATGCAAGCAAAAGGTGGGTTACGGTTGGCGGGGCGGGGAAACCTGGACGAAAACAGATGTCAAGCTGGCTTGTAAGACTGTTTTCGTCCAGGTTTCCACATCGGGCGAACGCCCGATGCTTCTTGTCCGGCTATGCCGGACAAGAAGATGCCCCTCCCCCGTAAGCAGAAACGCGTTCCGTATATTTACCAGCATATCTTAAAGAAAATTTAAAGCTTTCCCCTGTCTGTTCTGCTATAATATCCCCAGGAGGCATGTTTATGTACCGGAATTTGACAGTGATGTGTATCGCCGCCACCCTGTTCCTTCTGACCGGGTGTTCGTCTGCCGGAACGGAGGCCGCAGCCCCAGCGGATGACAGCACAGTGGAATACAATGGCATTTACAAGAAAAAATCAGAATTGTCGGAAGATACCTTAAAATGGCTGGAATGGTATCATTCCCTTCCCGAAGAGCAGCAGATGGCCCTGTCCATGGTTCCCTCGGAATTTATTGATCCTTCCGTCCCCATGGTCACAGAGACCCCGGAGGCCATGGCCGAAACCGGGGAAGAGGAATCCCCGAAAGCAGCCCAGCCTGAAGAAGAACCACCGTCCTACTTAAAGGCACTGACCCAGGAAGAACTGGACGAGACCTCGGAACTGGCCAGATACTATTTTACGGAAAAGAGCCCGGAGTTCGGAGGCGTGGAGCAGCTTGTACCGGCAGAGGATTCCTATCCCCTCTACCGGAACACCGGCATTGAGGCATCCTACGGCCCAGGCAATATTATCATTTACCTGGTCCACACCACCAGGGATATCCGGGACGGCAACCCTATGCGTTCCATCAGCATTGCCCGCAAATCAAAGACCGACCAGTGGAAGGTTATCAACAGCGGATTCTAAGCCTTCTATTCAAGCATCCGGTAACCCACACCGATTTCCGTGAAAATGTAGTGTGGCTCTGCCGGATTTTTTTCGATTTTGCGCCGGATGTTGGCCATATTGACCCGGAGGATCTGGTTGTCCGTATCTGCGTAGGGTCCCCAGATATCCTTGAGAATAAAATCATAGGTCAGCACCCGTCCCGCGTTCCGGGCCAGCAGGGATACCAGCTTGTACTCGATCTGGGTCAGATGGATAGCCTCCCCCTGAAGGGTTACCAGCCGCTTGTCAAAGTCAATCACCAGCCCGTCCCGCTGGTAGCTGGGTTCCCGGTGGGCGAAGCTTCCTGCCAGTATCCGGTGGCGGATGGCCGTGCGGATTCTGGCCAGAAGCTCCTCAGATCCAAAGGGCTTGGTCACATAATCATCTGCCCCGGCATCCAGGGCTTCCACCTTCTCCGTCTCCTGGGTACGGGCCGAAATCACGATCACCGGAACCGTGGAAAATTCCCGGATCTTTCTCAGCACATCCATTCCGTCCACATCCGGAAGGCCCAGGTCCAGAAGGATCAGGTCCGGATGATGGGACACACACAGGGATATGCCGGACATGCCGTTCCTGGCACGGATGGACTTATACTGGTTGGAATTGACAATGGTCTCAATATAATTTCCTATATTCTTCTCGTCTTCAATGATCAGGATCGTATGTTTGTTCGTCATAAGCCTGCTCTTCTCCTAAAGGTAATGTGAAAATAAACTCAGCCCCCTGATCCCGGTTGAAGGCCTGGATGATTCCCTGGTGGGCGGTAATGATGGTCTTGCATATGGTCAGGCCGATCCCCATCCCCTTGTGGGAATCCCCGCTTTCATTGGATTCCATGCCGGCGCCGTCAAAGATCCGGGCCAGACGCTCCGGGCGGATTCCATTGCCGTAGTCCCGCACATGGAACTCCAGCTCTCCCTGTGCCCGCTCCACAAACAGGTCAATATCCCCTTCCACCCCGGAATGGTACACCGCATTCTCCAGCAGGTTGATGATCACCTGCTCAATCAGGGCCGCGTCCATAGGCACCATCAGGAATTCCTCCGGCACCCGCACATGAACCACTGCCTGGGGCAGCCGCTTGCGGAACCGCTGTACCGCCTCGGAGACCACCTCTTCCAAAGGCTCCGGGCTGGTGGCTATCTTCACATCCCCTACCCGTATCCGGGTAACGGACAGCAGATTCTCCACCATATTCAAAAGCCAGCCCGCCTCCTCCTGGATACCTTTGACCATGTGGGCTTTTTCCTCTTCCGACAGCCGGCTGCCTTCCTCCAGATAGGCGCTGGCCAGTCCGATAACCGCAGTCAGAGGGGTCCGCAGGTCATGGGACACGGCCCGCAGCAGGTTGGCCCGCATGGTCTCCTTTTCCGCCTCCATCAGAAGCTTTTCCCGCTCATTGAGAAGCTGGCTCTGACGCTTGAACCGGGTGGTCAGGGTGCTGGTGATCCCGGATACTACCATCATCCCCATGAAGGTGACCGGATAACCGTCCATGGTAAAGTTCATCTTCATAAAGGGATAGGTAAACACATAGTTGACGTAGACCACGCCTACCACCGAAGCCACGATTCCCGGCACATAGCCGGATGTGTACCTTGCCACCAGCATGACCGTCAGCACATAGACAATGGCCACGCTGGTGCTGTTCTGACTATAATGAAAAAATGCCGCAGCCGCTGCGGTTGCCAGGGTCATCAACACACTGGTAACCGCAATATTGGTAAGCAGCCGGTGCTTCTCCTGTTTTTCCAGGAACCACAGTCCACCTTTCATGCTCCCCTGCTCCCTGGGGCATGCCGGACCGGATGCTGGCAACAGCTTCCAGACAAAAGCAGGCAGGGCAAACTTCGCCCTGCCCCTAGTACTGCCTTGCGGAAATTCCGGTAACCCCTGAACGTTACTACCGTTCCATTATTTATTGTAATTGACAATAGCGCCGAAATCCGGCTTTAAGGATGCACCTCCCACCAGGCCGCCGTCAATATCCGGCTGGGCGAACAGCTCCGGTGCGCTGGATGCGGACACGGAACCGCCGTACTGAATGCGGATGGCTGCGGCTGTGGCCTGGTCGTAGATCTCGCCGATGCAGGCGCGGATAGCCCCGCAGACCTCCTGGGCCTGCTCCGTAGTGGCCACTTTGCCGGTTCCGATGGCCCAGATCGGCTCATAAGCGATCACGGTTGTCTTAGCCTGGTCTGCGGTCACATTCAGGAATGCGATCTTGATCTGCTGGCGAATCCAGTCAATGGTGATCCCCTGCTCCCGCTGGGTCAGGGACTCGCCGCAGCAGATAATGGGGGTCAGGTTATGTTCCAATGCTTTCAGCACTTTCTTATTGACTGTCTCGTCGGTCTCTGCAAAGTACTCCCGTCTCTCCGAATGGCCGATGATCACATACTTAACGCCGGCATCCACCAGCATCCCCGGAGAGATCTCGCCGGTATAAGCGCCCTTCTCCTCAAAATACATGTTCTCCGCACCGATGCAGATATTGGTTCCCTTTGCTGCTTCCACGGCCGGAATGATGTCAATGGCCGGCACACAGAACACCACATCCACTTCCTCATTCTTCACCAGAGGCTTTAAGGTCTCGATCAGCTTCACGGCCTCGGAAGGGGTCATATTCATCTTCCAGTTGCCTGCGATAATTTTCTTTCTGGACATACTGCGCTCTCCTTCTATACTGTAACCCTTCTGGCCGGGCCTGCGCCCGGCCTGGTTATGCCGTCTTATTTATCATCTGCCGCTGCAACACCCGGAAGCTCTTTGCCTTCCAGGAACTCCAGGGATGCGCCGCCGCCGGTGGAGATATGGCTCATCTTGTCGGCAAAGCCAAGCTGGTTCACGGCTGCTGCCGAATCGCCGCCGCCGATGATGGTGGTAGCCTCTGTCTCAGCCAGGGCTTTGGCCACGGCAATGGTTCCCTTTGCCAGAACCGGATTCTCAAATACGCCCATGGGTCCGTTCCACACTACGGTCCTGGCCGTCTTCACGGCATCTGCGTACAGCTCTGCGGTCTTCTCACCGATATCCAGGCCCTGCATGTCAGCCGGGATGGCATCTGCGGATACTACCTGCACGTCAATGGGTCCGTCAATGGGATTGGGGAACGCGGCTGCAATGGTGCTGTCTACGGGAAGCAGAAGCTTCTTGCCCAGCTTCTCTGCCTTATCCATCATCTCCTTGCAGTAATCCAGCTTGGTGTCATCCACCAGGGAATTGCCGATTTCCTTGCCCTGGGCCTTTAAGAAGGTAAAGGCCATGCCGCCGCCGATGATCAGGGTATCACACTTCTCCAGCAGGTTGGAAATCACGTTAAGCTTGTCGGCAACCTTGGCGCCGCCTAAAATGGCCACAAAAGGTCTCACCGGATTTTCCACTGCATTGCCCAGGAACTCAATCTCCTTCTGCATCAGATACCCTACAGCATTGGTGCCGCCCTTGGCGGTGATGAATTTGGTCACACCCTCCACGGATGCATGGGCCCTGTGGGAAGAACCGAAGGCGTCACATACATAGTCGTCTGCCAGGTCTGCCAGCTCTTTGCTGAACTCCTCGCCGTTCTTGGTCTCTTCTTTTCCGCGGAAACGGGTATTCTGCAGCAGAACCACATCCCCTTCCTTCATGGCCTCCACCGCTTTGGTGGCTGCCTGGCCGGTGACATTGTAGTCGGATACGAATACCACCTCTTTGCCCAGCTTCTGGGTCAGGCGCTCTGCCACCGGTGCCAGGGACTCGCCCTCATTGGGGCCGTTCTTCACCTTGCCCAGATGGGAACAGAGAATCACCTTTGCCCCGTCTCCCACCAGCTTCTGGATAGTGGGCAGTGCGGCCACGATCCGGGTCTCATCCGTAATCTTCCCTTCTTTTAAAGGCACATTGAAATCACAGCGTACCAGAACCCGTTTTCCTTTTACATTGAGATCGTCTACTGATTTTTTGTTAAGCATATGTTTCCCCTTTCTTATGGAAGCTTCTGTGAAAACACAGCAAACAAGTCCGGTCCATAGCGACCGGACCCGTTTGAGTCGTTGTGCTTACAGCTCAGCGAAGTATTTGATTGTGCGTACCATCTGGCTGGTGTAGGAATTCTCGTTGTCATACCATGACACAACCTGCACCTCATACAGATCGTCAGCGATCTTGGCTACCATGGTCTGGGTAGCATCGAACAGGGAACCGTATCTCATACCGATTACGTCGGAGGATACGATGGGGTCCTCATTGTAGCCGAAGGACTCGGAAGCTGCTGCCTTCATTGCCGCATTGATGCCTTCCTTGGTCACGTCGGTACCCTTGACCACTGCGGTCAGGATGGTGGTGGAACCGGTGGGAACCGGAACACGCTGTGCGGAACCGATCAGCTTGCCGTTGAGCTCCGGAATAACCAGGCCGATGGCCTTGGCTGCACCGGTAGAGTTGGGAACGATATTGGCTGCGCCGGCTCTTGCTCTTCTTAAATCGCCCTTTCTGTGGGGGCCGTCCAGAATCATCTGGTCGCCGGTATAAGCATGGATGGTGCTCATGATACCGGACTGAACCGGAGCATAGTCATTAAGCGCCTTGGCCATGGGAGCCAGACAGTTGGTGGTGCAGGATGCTGCGGAAATAATGGTGTCCTCTGCGGTCAGAGTCTTCTCATTGACACTGAACACTACGGTAGGCAGATCATTGCCGGCCGGAGCGGAGATAACCACTTTCTTGGCGCCTGCATCAATGTGGGCCTGGGATTTCGCCTTGGAGGTATAGAAGCCTGTGCACTCCAGAACAACATCCACGCCGATCTCGCCCCAGGGAAGATCCTTCGCATCCTTCTCAGCATAGATTTTGATCGTCTTGCCATCAACCGTGATAGAACCCTCTCCGGCCTCTACGGTGTGCTTTCCTTCCCCGATTCTGCCACAGAAGCCGCCCTGGGCAGTATCGTACTTCAGTAAGTGAGCCAGCATCTTCGGATCGGTCAGATCGTTGATTGCCACTACCTCATAACCCTCTGCATCAAACATCTGTCTGAATGCCAGACGGCCGATACGCCCAAAACCATTGATTGCAACTTTTACTGCCATGATTCATGTCCTCCTAGATTTGTTAAAAATTTGATGATTGTTAAAATATCATCAACCTGCATACTATTTTACCTAAAAATCGCTGGAATGGCAAGCTTTTTTTCCAGATTTATCAAACAAGTTGTAACAGTTCAGACGGGCATCTTCTTGCCCCCGAAAAGCATCGGGGACAAGAAGCTTCTGGCGTCAGCCCGATACCAAATCTTATGAGAAAGCGCTTATACAAACAAATGCAGGTTTGCAACACACTTTCTCACAAGATTTGTTGCCCGTCTGAACTGTTACAATTAATACAGATAACATAACTCATGATCCGGTCCGCACAATGCCGCACCAGACAGCCGCACAGAAAGGGGATGATACTACAAAATGCACACCATCAACCGGGACCACAAGGACCGCCTGTTCAGCTTCCTGTTTGGACATGAGTCCAACAAGGAATGGACCTTAAGCCTCTACAATGCTGTCAACGATACCAGTTACACGGATCCGCAGGCCATCTTGTTTACCACCATAGATGATGCTGTCTACATGGGCATGAAGAATGACCTGTCATTCATTCTCTTTCATGTGATGAACATCTATGAACAGCAGAGTACCTACAATCCCAACATGCCAGTCCGCCAGCTTATGTATGCCGGAAAACTGTATGACAAATACATCCAGCAAAACAAGCTGAATATTTACGGTAAGCGGATCGTCCGTCTCCCTATTCCCAAGCTGGTAGTTTTCTACAACGGAACAGACCAGGAGGATGACCAGATTCTGGAGCTTTCCGATGCATTTGGCCAGGATGCGGCAGCCATCGAATCCGATATTGCAGTAAGAGTCCGTATGATCAATATTAATTACGGACACAATAAAAGGCTGCTCCGTGCCTGCCAGCCCCTGGCCGAATATGCATGGCTGGTGGAGCAGGTGCGCATAAACCGGACGCACCTGGATATTGAACACGCAGTTGATAAAGCCATTGATGATATGCCTGAAACCTATTCCATCAGACCTTTCCTGATCGGCAACAGAGCGGAGGTGAAAGATATGTGTATTACAGAGTATAACGAAGCCGAGACCTTGCAGATGATCCGGGAGGAAGAGCGGGCTGAAGCACGGGCTGAAGCATGGACAGAGGCGCTGGAAGAAGGACGTGCTGAAGGACGTGCTGAAGGACGTGCTGAAGGACAGCTGAACCTATTGACCAGAATGGTCCTGTCCGGCGATATGTCCCTTACCAAAGCGGCCGAATATGCCGGGATGACCATAGAGCAGTTCCGCAGTCATACCGGTTGACTTGAAAGTCAAAATTTACGTCTTATAACAAGTCCAAAAGGCAGCCGCGGAATAACCGCAGCTGCCTTTTGAGAAAATGGAAATCTGAAAACAGTCATCATTTCTCATCAATAAAACAATCCACCCAGACGAAATACCCCAGGGGCTGCCAGAATCGGGGATGCCGTACCGGCGCTCATAAGGCTGGTGAGGAAACCGGATATCAGGTCAATCCCGCCCAGGGTCTTGATGACATGGATCAGGGTTCCCACGCCGCAGGTTCTCCCTGCACGCTTATGGATTTTGTGGCGGCCTTCCGCCGGGGCAGCTATCTGATCTTTCATGCACAGGAGTATATTACCATTGTAAAGGATTTTACATGACCGGTACATCGGTGCACCAGTTCCCGGGGATCAAGATTCGTGCAGTGATTTACCCGTTCCGGTTTGGAGCGTGTGTCCCTTTGTGTAAGTTAATCCAATATACAGGAAATGAATTGTCGCCCCGGAACATCCGTGGTATAATAGGAACACTTAGCAAATGGCCGGCCTTTTCCATAGGCCCAAAGGCCCGGGAGCCAGCAGGCGTAATCGCCGCTGCGTACTCATGGCATTGACCACACCGCTCCCAAACACAACAGCCCTTCTTCAAAAAGGAGCATTTCTGACATGGACAACCAACCAAGCAACCGTGCCGGCGGATCTGGCAATTTCCTGGTGCAGGGCAGCATTCTGGCTGTAGCCGGGATCATTGTCCGCTTCATCGGCCTGCTTTATAAGATTCCCATTACCCGCGCCCTGGGGGACGACGGCATCGGTTATTTTAATACGGCACATGAAATCTACAATGTGGGGCTGATCCTTTCTTCGTACAGCCTTCCCCTTGCCATGTCCAAACTGATTGCGGCCCGGCGGGTGAAGAAGCGCTACCGGGATGTGAACCGTGTGTTTTTCAGCGGCCTGATCTTCGGCATACTGGTGGGGGGAATCATGACGCTTCTGCTTCTTCTGGAGGCAGACTGGATCACCACCAGTATTTTCAACAGTCCCAGCAGTGCCCTGCCCTTAAAGGTGATGGCTCCCACGATCTTTGTATTTTCGGTGATGGGCGTGATCCGGGGCTATTTTCAGGGCCGGGGCAACATGATACCCACTTCTGTGTCCCAGATCATCGAACAGATGGTCAATGCCATTGTCAGTATCACCGCATCCTACCTTTTCATGTCCTGGTTTGCCCAGAAGGAGAACCCGGCCTCCTACGGCGCCGCCGGGGCTACCCTTGGCACCCTGTTCGGCGCCATTGCGGCATTTCTGTTTCTTACAGCCACCATGCTTATTTACAGGAAAGGAAATGCCTCCCGGCTGGGAAGACGGCAGAAAGCCCCTGAGGAAACCTGGGGGCAGATCTATACGGCCCTGATCCTGACCCTGACTCCCATCATTCTGAGCCAGTTTGTATACCAGCTCAGCGGTACCGTGGACAACTCCCTGTTCGGGCTGATCATGGGGGGCAAGGGCCTGGACGAGAAGGAGCGGCTGTCTCTCCTTGGCATCTACAGCGGCAAATACCGGCTTCTGTCCAATGTACCTGTGGCCATCGCTTCCTCCCTGGGCACCTCCATGATTCCCAGTATTGTCAATTCCCGCGCACGGAAGCAGTTTGGGGAAGTGAAGTCCAAGATCCGGCTCACCATCAAGTTCAACATGCTCATTGCCATTCCCTGCGCCGTAGGCATGGGGGTTCTGGCCGGGCCTGTTATGCAGCTTCTGTTCCGGGACAGCCGGGTACTGACTGCCACCCTGATGCAGATTGGCGCCCCGGCGGTGATCTTCTTCTCTCTGTCCACGGTGACCAATTCGGTGCTCCAGGGCATTGACCTGATGAAGAAATCCGTCACCCACTCTGCTATTTCCCTGGCCATCCATGCAGTGCTGGTCTATGTTATGCTGGAATATCTGGAGTGGGGGGTCTACGGGCTGGTCATCGGCAATGTGACCTTTGCCCTGGTGGTGTGCATCCTTAACTGGATTTCCATTGGCCGGGCCCTGCGTTACCGCCAGGAGGTAAAGACTACCTTCCTGCTGCCCCTGCTGGCGTCCCTGATCATGGGCATCGTCACCCTGGCCTCCTACACCCTGATGCACCTGGTAACCCACAGCAACCTGGTATCCCTGGCTGTCAGTGTACCGCTTTCCATGGCTGTGTACGGGCTTCTGATCATTCTGTTTCAGGTGGTCACGGTGGAGGAACTGCCGGATATGCCTTTTGGGATGCGGATTTTAAGACTGTGCCAGAAGGTGGGGCTGATGTAAAAAGATTCCAGTCTCTGGCTGCCAGAAGTCTGAATCTACTTTTAACAGTAAAATCTTTCTGCCAGCAGGATTTAACTGCTGGCAGTTTCTATCTGGCCCCCGATGCTTGTGGGGGTCTGGTACATAATTGGTGTGGGTCATACTAGACGTCAGCTATAAATATTTCTGTTGCAAAGAATCTTTTCATGTGTTATACTTCATGCATCTTGTTAATCAGGAGTTCCGGTGGATTCCCACCGCATGTTTCAAACCCGATTTTCGATTCATTTGCTCAAGGGCTTCCCGCTTCTTTATGGAAGCTACCAGCAACTGGATACGGAGTGGCAGCAGAGATTTTTGGATTTCTGTCAGGGAAAGAAGTCCCTGCCTTTGACCTATGATCCTTTTTTCAAACGGATTTTCCACCCGGATGTGCATCCGGACCGCCTCTCCCGGCTGGTTTCCAGCATTCTGGGAATCCATGTCCGGGTGCTCCACATTCTCCCCAGTGAGGACAGCATGATGGATGGCGCCAGTCTCCTGATCATGGACCTTTTAGGAGAGCTGGAGGACGGTTCCCT
The DNA here is from genome assembly GCA_910577765.1 of uncultured Lachnospiraceae bacterium. GTDB lineage: Bacteria > Bacillota > Clostridia > Lachnospirales > Lachnospiraceae > Brotaphodocola. The sequence goes on along the minus strand of CAJTOV010000017.1, from coordinate 20,212 downwards.
GGTCAATATTGAGATCCAGAAGCAGGGATACGCCTTCCCGGCAGAGCGAATCTCCTGCTATTCCTCGGACCTGGTGATGCGCCAGTATGTCCGGGTCAAGGGGATCAAGGGCAGGGCCTTTACCTACCAGGACATCAAAAAGGTCTATGTAATCGTACTCTTTGAAAAAAGCCCCGCCATCTTTCACAGAATCCGCTACGCATATCTTCACCAAGGTAAAACCATGTTTAATACGGGGTTGAAGATGGAGCTTTTACAAGAGTATTTCTTCATAGCCCTTGACGTTTTCCGCAAATTTTCGTATCCTAAAGACAAAGACGAACTGACGGCATGGCTGTCTTTGCTGGTTACGGAGAATCTGGAGGAAGCGGACCGGCTGATCCGGGACTACCCCTGGCTTCAGGAAATCTACGAGGAAATCGCCATGCTGCGCCGCAGACCGGAGGAGGTGCTTGGAATGTTTTCGGAGGCATTACGGATCCTGGACCAGAACACAGTGAAATATATGATTGAGGAATTGCAGACGCAACTGGAAGATGAAAGGGCAGAGAAAGCGGCAATGATAAAAGAGAAGGAGGCAACGATAAACAAGAAAGATGCCGAAATAGCAGAGCTGAAAAGAATGCTGGAAGCCATTCATGCAGACTGACCAGATACAGAAATCATTTTCTGGAAGGTGTCCCATTCTGAACTATGGAACACCTTCCAAAATCTGGGGTGAGTGCCCCCTTGTTCACTGAGGGTATGTAAGGGTATTTTCACCGTAGCAGGCTGAACGGATACGAATCGCCAAGAATCCCTTGATTTAAAGGAACACCAGCCCCAGAACAATCCCCCCGTTCACCCCCGCCAGAAACGCCAGATCCGCCAAACCGGTCCTTGTGGGAAATGCCACCGACCGGGGGGCGCCTTCCTCAAAGCCCCGGGATTCCATGGCCATGGCCAGACTCCCGGACCGCTCCAGGGCCTGGACCAGCATGGGAATCAGCCGCCTGGGAGACACCGGGCCGGTGCGGATGCCCCGGACCTTTAAGGCAGCGCCTACAATCGTATACTCTTCCCGGACCACGGGAAAGAAATGGCAGGCCGCCAGAATCCCATAGGCAAATTTAGGCGGCAGGCGAAACTGCTGCATAAGACTCATAACCAGCTCAAAGGCACTGGAGGTAAAGGCATACAGCATCCCCAGTCCGCCATAGGCCAGAATCCGGGAGGACAACTGCATGGCAGTGGTCAGGTTGCTGGCATAAAGGGTCCCCTGGCCAAAGACACGGATCACTACGCCTCCGGTTCCTCCGTCTGCGCCGAACCAGAGTCCGGCGGTGAACATGCCAAAGGCAGCCAGAAGGAAGGGAACCATGGACAGTCCAAGCCGCCTCCGGTCCACCCCCGGCGTGCACAAGGTGACGGTAAGGCCGACCGCCGCCACCACCAGGTTCAGCCGGATACGGAAGGTGGCGGATAACAGCAGCGAGGCCAGAATCAGGCTCAAAAGCTTCCAGCCCGGATTGAGTTTCTTCATGTCTTCTCCTCCCTTTTCATCTGGAAAATCTTCCCCCGGTCCACCACAAAAACCTGGTCCGCAAATGCTTCTGCCAGTTCCAGGTCATGGGTAGCCATGACTACGGTCAGCCCCTGGTCCACCCGCCCCTTAAGCAGTTCCAGAATCAGCCGGGTGGCCTGCTGGTCCTGGGCATAGGTAGGCTCGTCCAGAAGCATCAGGGGACAGTCGCCTGCCACCATGGACAGAAGGGCCAGACGCCTTTGCTGGCCCTGGCTTATGGCGTAGGGGGAGTGGTCCTTAAGCGCAAGAAGACCGAACTCCTTTAAGAGCCGGTGGGCAGCCTCCCGGATAACAGAGTCCCCTTCCGCCTTCCGGTCCGGTCCGGAAGACCGCGGGGAAGCCCCGGCCCCCAGAGTCATGAGAATCTCATCCTCCACCGTGGTGGCCAGAAACTGGAACCTGGGGTTCTGGAATACCAGCCCCGGGCGTCCGTAGACCCGGAGACAGCCCCGGCACCTGCCGATTCCGGCCAGGGCATGGAGCAGGGTGGTCTTGCCGCTGCCGCAGGCCCCCACCAGGGCAGTGACACTGCCTTTGGGAATCCGGAAGGAAAGATGTTCCATGAACAAGGTCTTCCCATGGTAAATGGCAAGGTCCTCAGCTTCTACCATAAGATCTGGCTGGGCATCCTCCCGGACACTTCCTGCCGCCGGTCTGCGGATTCCATCCAGCCATCCATCATCATAGAACAGTCCCCTGACCTGAAATGCTTCCTTTCCTTGATCAAAGGCTTCCGGTGTCATGGAAGATGCATCCAGATCCCCTTCCTTTTCCATAAATACCACCCGGGACAAAAAGGGCCGCCACCACCGGGGATGGTGGTCCACCACCAGCAGGGTCATGCCCTGCCGGTTCAGCCCGGCCAGAAGCCCGGCCAGGGAAGTGCAGGAGGCCGGGTCCAGATTGGCAAAGGGTTCGTCCAGAATCAGCATCCTGGCTTCCGTGGCCAAAGCCGTACAGAGGGCCAGCTTCTGCTTCATACCGCCGGACAAGGTGTGAATGGGGGCCTGCTCCACATCCAGAAGGCCCACCTGGTCCAGAAGCGTCCGGGTACGCTCCCGGATGTCCCCCTGGTAATGGATATTTTCCAGGGCAAACATCACCTCGTGGTCTACCCGGTCCATACAGAACTGGTTGTCCGGATTCTGGAAAAGAATGGACAGCTTTTTGGCCCGCAGGGCAGGACCGTATTGGGAAAGAGGGAGCTGCTCCAGAAAAATACTCCCCTCCATATGTCCGGCATACTCCGGGTACAGACCGGCCAGACAGTAGGCGAAGGTGCTTTTGCCGCAGCCGGAGGGACCCATAAGCAGGACCGCTTCTCCGGCACGGACGGAAAAGGAGATATGGGAGAACACCGGCTCCTCTGCCCTGCCGTACCGGAAGGTCAGATCCTGGCAGGAAAGGAATGTCCCGGGGCAGTCTATGGATGGCGGACGGGCACCGGGACTTCCCCAGGATTCCGCCGGCCCCTGGTCCACCGGCGGCTCCTGCCGGACATAGGAAGCGCTATGCATGGTTTTTCCCCAGCCCGTAGCCTTTGAGAAGTCCCATCTTCGCCAGACCGTCTCCGGCCGCCTTGCAGACCAGACCGGAAAACAGCAGGGAGCTGGCCAGGCGGACCACAAACAGCATCACCAGAAAGGACACGGAGAATTTGCCGTAGCCGGAGCGGATAAAGCTCCAGCAAAAGCTGGTGACGCAGGCGCCTGCTGCCGCCAGGTACATGACCAGGCCGTCAAACTTCCGGTACCGTCCCGCTGCAAAGGCCAGCTCCGCCCCGGCGCCCTGAATGATACCTGCCACGATCACCAGGGGGCCGAACCAGTTGCCCAGAAGCACCTCAATCACCGAGGCAATGACCTCCGAGACAATGGCCGCGCCGGGCTTCTGGAGAATGTAGCCGGACAGGGTGGCTGCCATGAACCAGACACCGAAGACCAGCTCATTGCCCAGAGGGGAAAGGCCAAAGGGAGTCAGGACGCCTGCAATCATGGACGCCAGATAGACCCCGGCCAGATAGACCACACCGAAGACAATGCAGATCATGGCTGCCAGGATGATTTCTTTCAGTTTCCATGTGTTGGTTTTGTTTTCCATTTTTCATTTCCTCCGTATGTGATTTTCCTGTTATGATTCAGGTACCTGCGCTTCCCGTGTCGGACTGTTGACCGAGAGGGTAAAGTGAAGGATGTAATGGGGCACGGATTCCTGCATCCGACTGCATACCGCTTCCAGGTAATCAAATACAGCATGGACATCTCCTTGAATCCGGGTGGCATAGTGGACGGACGCAGGCTCCAGTCCTGCCGCTTCCGCCATCCGCCACACACCGGCAATCTGGTCAATGTAATCCCCCACGCCCATAGGATATAGGGCAAGCTTACACAGAACCGGAAAATGCCGGTCCCGGACAGTTGGCAGGTTCGGTGCCGGTCCTTCCCGGTCCAGAAGGGTGTCGCCGTCGGAATCTCCCGGACAGCCTTTGGAGAACTGACCTTCCAGGGCCATATGTACGCCTTCCTTCCAGGCATTGACAAACAGCCCCCGGACCGCGTCCGCCACATAGGGCAGCTTCCCCCGGTAGACCGTGGAGAGGGCGTCGGACCGGCTCCAGACTGCGGAGGTATCGGTCTTTTCCAGGGCTCCCAGGATCACGCCGACGAAGTCGTCGGTCATGGGATACAGGGAAAAACGGCAGCCGGAAATGTCCAGGTCCGTTCCCCGTCCTTTCCAGGGCAGGTCTTCCCGGCTGCAGGACAGCGCCTCCTGGCTGCAAGACAGAGTTTCCCGGCTGCCAGACAGCTCTTTCTGGCTGCAATCACAGCAGAGGACTGGGGTTGTGGTTTCGGTTGTGGTTTCTTTTCTCTGATCCATCGTGTGGTTTCCTTTCCCCGGGTTTTCCCGGAATCCAGGGGAATATGTGCCGGAAGCAGACCTGGTCCGGGTCCTGGGCTGTCGCAAAACCAGCTGCTTCCCCCAGTACTGCCTTGCGGAAATAACGGTGAAGAAAATGCCAGATATCTGCGGCACAAAAAAAGATGCCTTTTCCCAACGGAAAAAGCATCCTCTTGTCACATATTCCACACAGCCCCTGCTGTCATGGCGCCGCTGCCGGAACAGTCTCCCGGCACAGCCTCCTATGTCTCAGAATTGCTTCCCTCCGCTGGTACGAACCAGATCAGGTTCAAAGGGTCTGGCACACTGCCTTCTCAGCTCCGTACAGAGCTCCCCTAGAATTCTAAAGTTTATGATCGTAAGCAGATGTAGTGTGGCACAGCGATGCACTAACCGCTTACTGTTTTTTATACAATAGCCTGTTATTGGCTGGTTGTCAAGAAAATTTTTTCCCCACCTTTCATATCGTATCCTGACATTTCTTCAGTTCTCCTTACCCTGACGCTCCTGCAGCCTGGCCAACTGTCGGATCTGTTCCAATGCATAATCTTGAAACTCCGGACGAAGGGACTGAAAGATCGACAACGCCTCTTCTGCCATTTTATTATATTTCGGCTCCTGGCAGAACATGGGTCCCTCCCCACTGTCCATCCATGTTCTATTTACATTGTATAAATCACAAATATGTCTGATCAATAATTCTTTTGGCTGTACACGCTCATATTCCAAATTGCTGATCACATCACGGCTGACGCCCAGCCTCTCTCCGAATTCACGTTGTGACATCTGGAGGGATTCCCTTACCATCTTTATTCTGCTGCCCAACTCTTCCTTCCTCCTCCCAGCGTGGATTACCTTATTTATCATACATCGCCAAAACAAGGTTGTCAACACAACTCAGGCCAGGCGAGAGGGATTGACAACCCAAATAATGTGTGTTATATTGAGTTAACAACACATTTTAGAAAGGATAGGTGTGTTTATGGCATATCCATCAGAATTACCGGCAAAAGCCGCAGAATTTCATTCCTTTTTCTGCGCACTTGATGAAAATAAGCAGGAAAATATTATAAATATTTTGAAAGCCCTTGAATTTGCACAGTCTGTAGTGTTGCAGCCAGAAGGATACAGCGGACCTTCCAAAGGCTATCCTTCCTGACAAATACCGTAACCACTGTCCGATTATGCACACAAAGAGAAGAGGTAGATGACCCTGAATCAGCTTTCCGTTTGGGATGACCAATATAGAGACCCTATACAAATTAGCGAAATTGATAAGTTCATCTCAAGCCAGGTACTAATACATGACTGGAATGAACGCACCATTAAAGCCTACCGCCTGGATCTGGAACATTTGTATTCCTGGATTCAAACAGAAAATAAGGAAAAATTCGACAAAAAGACCGTAGAAAATTATCTACAGTTTCTTCTCGAAAAGAAAAAATTATGTGCCTCTACTGTCATGAGGAAATATAGGGTTATTTGCTATTTTCTGGACTATCTGTTCAAAGAGGGACTCTTATCCGATAACCCTCCATTATTGCCGCCTATTCTTATGATGCAGAAAAACAAAAAGGAACAGTTTTTATCCAAATCAGAAATTGACTCCTTTTTTGTGGCTTTAAGCAGGGAATACGATGATCTGGAAAGTGATTTTAGAAAACGGATCTGTTTGCGGGATCATATTATGATGGCTCTGCTCTTTTATCACGGTCTTGAAATCAGTGAATTGCTTCGTCTAAAGCTTTCTGACTATAATCACAAGACCGGCGTACTTATGATCCAGGAAAAAAAGAACAAGCAGAGAGCCGTGTACCTTTACTCAAAAAAACTGCGGGATAAAATGCATTTGTGGACAGATGAACATACCTATTTTGAACTGATACCAGATTATAATAACTGGCTGTTCCTATCAAAACTTGGACGCCCCCTGTCAATGAAAATGGTAATCAACATCTTTGAAAAATACAAAGATCTGGCAGGCATCAAAAAAGATTGTACTCCCAAAGACTTGAAAAGCAGCATGAAACGCTATGCAAAGGAGCTTGTAGTAGAAAAACACAGTTAAGAAGAAAGGCCATCGTTTATGAAAATTTGTTTAGTCGGCTCATCCGGCGGTCATTTGACCCATTTGTATATGCTAAAGCCTTTTTGGAAAAACCAGGAGCGGTTCTGGGTTACATTTGACAAAGAGGATGCCAGAAGCATGCTTGCAAATGAAAAAATGTACTGCTGCTATTATCCTACAAACAGGAGCCTCAAAGCGCTGCTGGTCAACACAAGACTTGCTGCCAGGGTGCTTCATACGGAACGGCCAGATCTCATTATTTCCTGCGGCGCCGCAGTGGCAGTCCCTTTTTTCTATATTGGAAAATTTTTGAAAATTAAAACCGTTTATATAGAAGTATTTGATCGCATTGATAAGCCCACTCTTACGGGAAAACTGGTTTATCCCATAGCTGACCGCTTTATTGTGGAGTGGGAAGAAATGTTAAAAATTTATCCAAAAGCAGTTAATCTCGGTAGTATTTTTTAAATTATCTGCCGTCAAAGTATAACTGTTAATGTATGCCAGGGGGGAAATAACATAATGATATTCGTCACTGTGGGAACTCATGAGCAGCCCTTCAACCGTTTAGTACAATATATGGACCAGTTAAAGGAGCAGAAGAAAATCCTCGAAGAAGTAGTCATACAAACTGGTTTCAGCACTTATATCCCCAGATTCTGCAAATATGAAACGATATTCTCATACCAGGAAATGAACAAATATGTAGAACAGGCACGAATCGTGATTACCCACGGTGGTCCTTCCAGCTTTATCATGGCTCTCCAAAAAGGAAAAATCCCCATCGTAGTTCCCCGTCAGAAACAATTTGGGGAACATGTCAATGACCATCAGCTTGATTTTGCCAGGACAGTTGCCGGGCACTACAAAAATATACTTGTTATTTCTGATATCTGTGGGCTGGAGGAAACGATTCTGAACTACGAAAACCTGATTAAGGATATGACTGCCCGGACAGAAAGCAACAATGAATCCTTTAATAAAGGTCTGGAAGCTATTATAAATGCACTGGTGAAACACTGACGTACGTGTACAGAGCGGAGGAAACTATGAAGATTCTAATTGTAAACACAGTCCCTTTTTCAAAAAATGGAATTACTGCGGTAATCATGAATTACTATCGTCATTTTCCTGACCCGTCCTACACATTCGATTTCATTTCTATCAGCCCTATGGATGAAGACCTCATGAAAACGTTTGAATCTGGAAAGTCCAGGGTGTTTTTTCTATTCCGCAAGGAACATCCTGCCAGCTACATGATCCAGCTTTATGGTATTTGCCGACATGGTTCCTATGACGCAATTCATGTTCATGGAAACAGTGCAACCATGGGAATCGAATTGGGAATCGCCCATTTATGCGGAATAAAAAAACGAATCGCCCATTGCCATAACAGTTTCTGTGAACATAAGGTAGTCCATACTTTCCTGTATCCCATCTTTCGGCTGCAATATACCAGCGCACTGGCATGTTCGGAATCGGCCGGAACCTGGCTGTTCGGAAAAAATCATTACACCATCTTAAAAAATGCAGTTGATGTAGAACGATACCAGTACTCACAGATCATCCGGGAGCACTACCGGAGGTTGGGCAACATAGAGGATGATACCTTTGTAATTGGCCATGTAGGACTATTTAACAGGCAGAAAAACCAGATGTTTCTGCTGGAACTGCTAAACCAGATTTCTGACCAGGACAATACGGTTCTTATGCTCATTGGAGCTGGGGAGGAACAGGAAAAAATTGCATCCAGGGCCAAAGCCATGGGGCTGGAGCAAAGAATACGCTTCCTTGGAGAGCGGGGCGATGTTGCTGAATGGATGCAGACAATGGATGTATTCGCTTTTCCCTCTGTTTATGAAGGGCTTCCTCTTGTTCTGGTCGAAGCCCAGGCATCCGGGTTGCCCTGCATCATCTCAGACTCCGTCTCCCAGGAGACAGATCTGTCTGGAAATAATATCTTTATTTCGCTGGGGGATATGGAAACCTGGAAAAGTGCGGTTTTATTAAACAAGCCGTTCACCCCGGACGACAGAAGAAGCCGTTCAGAACATAACATCCAAAAAATACGAGAAAATGGTTATGACATAAAAACAGAAGGGCGCAAACTGAAGGAACTATATGATACACTCTTGTAACAGATTTGGAGGATTTCCATGAAGATACGAGTCAGCCGGTCACCCTATGCATGGATTGTAGCCGGTCTTATATTTTATGCCTATATGACCACCTTCCAGACCGTTATCTGGGGAAGCAGAATGGGCGGGGCAATTTTTGTGACAGGCCTTGTTTTCCTGGGCTCTGCACTTCAGCTATATAAGGGATTACGGATATCTGCTGACGGGCGATTATTCTGGTATATTCTTGCTCTGTATTCGTTAATCGGAAACCAGGACCTTGCCCAGGACACGGAAACAAGGTGGATACTTCCCATGGCAGGAATTCTGATGCTTTATATTCTAAGCAATCATAATTCCTGGCAATATGTTTTTATAAAATCAGTGCGCTTTTTCACGGGAATTCATGCTTTTTTTACGATCTTTTTTTATGTATTTAAAGGCTTATATCTGAACCACTTTGTCCGGTTTGTACCAGGAGCAGGTGAATATCTGATTGGAAAGTTCAAAGATGGGTGTATGCCTGGTATTACCGGGCATTACTCCATGAATGGCATTTATCTGGGAATTGGGTTTGTCTTTTTTGCATGTGAACTTTTAACAGATAACAAAACAATTACAAACAGCCATTACCGGAAAGAAGCTGTAAAAACATTGTTTGTACTTTTGGCTCTGGTACTCACTTCCAAAAGGGCACATATATTATTTGGCATGATATCATGTTTTGTCATTTATTATGTATATCATTCTGACCAGAAGGTCCGTCGCTGGTTTTATATAATCGGAGCCGGTCTGGGTCTAGGACTTCTGGTTATCGCCCTGCTTCCCTTTGTTCCGGCAATCTCCAGAATGATACACCGTTTTATCTATGCAGATGGCGGGGAAATCACCAATGGAAGAATATGGTTCTGGGAGTTTGCCTTAGAAAAATTTCTCGAAAGTCCTATAGTTGGGATCGGATGGGGCGGATTTAAACACGCATATTATCAGAGAATCGGAACCTACTCTTCTACATCCATTTTTGTCGATACACATAACGTGTATCTGCAAATACTTTGTGAGCAGGGACTAATCGGTTTTCTTCTATTTATAAGTGGTATCATGGCTGTTTTTATGAAAACCTGGAATCTCCTAAAATCTTCCAGGAGAAAAAAGATGCCACACATAGATATTACAGCCCAAAAGTTCCTGTCGGTTTCACTGGGAATTCAAGCGTTCTTTATTATGTACTGTTTTACTGGCAACTGCCTATATGACTGTGAGTTTTTCTTTGTATATATCATATGTTGTGCGTTGCCATATGAAATCGGAAAATCCGCCTGACAGAATGGAGAGAAGCAGCATGGAGAAACAGCAAATCGGATTATTGACCTTTTATCATGTATTAAACTATGGGGCCCTTTTACAATGCTTTGCACTGCAGGAAACCATAAAAGAACTGGCCGGAAACTGCACCATCATCCCTTATAAATGCCCCAGGCTGACAGAAAACGACCGGCTTATCAGTTTTCAAAAACTGAATCCTAAAACCATTGCAAAATGGATTTCACAAGGATATGGAACTTATAAAAAGAAGCAGGCTTTTCTCAATTTTTCCAGAAAATATCTGAATCTTCCAAAGCAGATGCTTTGGGATAACTACGAGACAATCATTGTAGGAAGTGACCAGGTATGGAACCTGACACTGACAGGGAATGATTACACCTATTTTCTCGAAAACATGAAATGCAGAAAAATTGCCTATGCTGCCAGTTTTGGTGAGGATCATATTCCGTCATATATGGAGAAACGGCTTATTAATGGAATAAAAGGATTTTCCAAAATTTCCTTTCGGGAAAAGATCACATGCCAGTATCTGGACTCTTTCGGGATTGTCTCTTCAGCAGTTGCGGACCCAGTGTTTCTGCCGGATATAAAAATATGGCACCGCCTTGCAGACCAGGCTTCCACATCCAGACCTGAACATTATATTCTTGTATACTGTGTAGAAAAATCAGAAGAGGTGTTTTCATATGCTTACAAACTTTCCCGGAAATACCAGTACCCGGTTATCTATCTGAACCAGAATTTTTTCTTTAAAAAGAAAGGATTCATTTACAAACGCGGGGCATCTCCTATTGACTTTCTTTCCTATATCCGGGAAGCAGATTTTATTGTCACTAATTCGTTTCACGGGACAGCTTTCTCTATTCTGTTCGAGAAACAATTTGCTTCCGATGCCTTGTGGCACGGTTCCGTAAACAAACGCCTGAACCAGCTTCTATCTACTGCAGGACTTGAAAACCGGACCATTCAGATATTAAGCAAAAGCAGTCAGATAGAAGGGGATTCTATCTGTTATGAGGCACCGCAAAAGGCACTGGCCAGGCAACGGGCATATTCCATAGAATATTTAAAAAATGCTCTGGGAGATTCCATATGAAAAACAAAAATTTTCCATTACTTAGTGTCATTATACCAGTTTATAATGCGGAAAAACATATCGAAAAATGCATACAAAGCATTTACACCCAGTCCTATCAGCCTATAGAGATCATCCTGATTGACGACGGTTCCACAGACAACAGCGGAGCAATCGCAGAAGGAATCGCCGGCAGAAATAACAATATTCTGTTTTTCCGTCAGAAAAACTGTGGTGTTTCCGCAGCCAGAAATACCGGACTTCGTATGGCTTCTGGTGATTATATTACGTTTGTCGATGCCGACGATTACCTGGACAAGAAAACCTATTCCGTAATCATGGACGAGCTTTTGCAAAACCATTGTGATGCCGCGATTTATCCATTTTCCCGGCACCACCGGAATGGTTCCAGCATCAGTCTTCTTCCATGGCCTAATCAGACCATACTGTCCCGGGATGAGATCCACAACCTGCTGATTCCCTCCATGATCGCTGTCAAAAACAACAGAAAGCGGATCAGTGGTTCTGTATGCAGAACGGTATTTCGACGGGAAGCCATAGATGGGCTGCTGTTTGATGAATCGGTTCATATTCAGGAAGACCTTATTTTCTGTATACGTTCCTACGCAAAAATGCAGAGAATTGAAATTATAAATGATGTTTTTTATCATTATATAAAGTATGGTACAACCGCTACCGAGCAGTACAGAAAGGACTTTCTCAGCGAAACTATGGCGTTTGAAAATGCCATCATCCAGGCTCTGAAGGAACATCATTTATACCAGAATATGATTCCCCACTACTGGGCAAAAAGAATCACTGCCTATTCCCTATGCCTGTCAAATCTGTTCCGGCCTGATGCGCCGGAAAATATTGACGGGGAATTAAACAGCATTATAAACCGTTTTGCCAGGGACCCTTTTATTCAGAAACATTTTCACATAGTTTATCTGCAAAAACGATTTTGGATTCCTTATATTTTGCTTTGCTTAAAAGCCCGGTTTTTAACCAGGCTCATCTACGAAAGTAAAGAAAAATATCGGCAGAAAACCTTTCATGATTAGGAGTGTAAGATATGGAAACGGTATATGATAATAAAAACACCTGCACCGGCTGTTCTGCATGTTTCGCTGTATGCCCTTTCGGAGCAATCCAAATGGCTGGGGATCAAAAGGGCTTTTCTTACCCAGTGATCCAACAGAAAAATTGCCGGAACTGCGGAAAATGCAAAACTGTCTGCCAGGCCTGCCAAGGCGAAATCGCCTATGATAAGGACAAACAGTCGTATTTTGTTGCTGTACATAAGGACAAAGAGGTTCTTCTGCACAGCCAGTCCGGAGGCATGTTTTCCGTTATTTCTGACATTATCTTTGAAAAAGGCGGAACCGTATATGGCTGTATCTATGATCCCAAACAGCACAAAGCCATTCATACGCGGGCTGCCACCAAAGAAGAACGCGATAAAATGCGTGGCTCCAAGTATATTCAGAGTGACCTGGAATCATCATTCATACTGGTACAGAATGATCTTCTGAAAGGAAATTATGTGTGTTTCAGCGGCACTCCCTGTCAGAATGACGGGCTAAGAAGGTTTCTGAAGGCGACAAAAACTCCAGATGAAAGACTGTATACCGTTGATATTATATGTCATGGTGTCCCATCCCCATTACTATGGAGAGAGCATATAAAATATCTGGAAAAGAAATATAAAGGTACTATTGAAAAAGTCCGGTTCCGTGATAAATCATTTGGATGGATATCCCACAAAGAAACCGTCTATATCCACGGACGCAGATACAGTGGTGAGAAATTTAAACATTTATTTTATTCCAATACTTGTCTGCGTCCATCCTGCTATCAATGTGCTTATGCAAAGCTTGCCCGGTGTACGGATTTCACAATCGGTGATGCCTGGAAACGGGTGCGGGGTACAGAAAACGGAAGCCGTGAAGGGCAGTCCCTGCTAATCATTAACTCCGAAAAGGGAAGACAGCTTTTGCCGGAAATAGCGAAAAATTCCTATATTGAGGCGGTGAACATTGACCCATTCATGCAGCCCAACCTTCATAAACCCTCATCCTCCAATGATGACCCGGAAGAATTCTGGATTTCCTATCAGCGTTTGGGGTATTCCTATCTTTTGTTTGTTTTCGGGAAACAGAGACTGATAAATAAAAGCTATAAAATTATAAGAAGAATCCTATTAAAATTGTGGCGGCGCAGATCACTATGAACAAGAAAAATGAATTAACCAGAAATACCGTAATTCTTACAATAGGGAAATTATGTACTCAATTTATCAGCTTCCTATTACTGCCCCTGTATACATCTCTCCTTAGTCCACAGGAATATGGCTCTGTTGATTTGTTTAATACTTACTGTATGCTCCTGCTGCCGGTCTTCAACTGGCAGCTGGACAGCGGAATGTTCCGTTTTCTTCTGGACTGCCGCGATGACAAAGACCGGCAAAAGCTGATTTTTACCACCATTTTGAATACTTGTTTTATTCAAACCGCTTTATATCTGCTATTTTTTGCATTTGCATATAATTATATGACATCCGGGTACAGGATCTATCTGGCTCTGGATGTTATCCTGAATATTTTTCTCTGCTCCCTCCTTCAGTTTGCCCGGGGAATTGGCAAAATTACACATTATACCGTTGCCAGTTTCATTTCGGCTGTGTCTATGGTAGGAATCAATGTTCTGCTGATAGCCGTTTTTCATTTTGGCGCAGAGGGTATGTATTTTGCAACAGTGGCAGCAAAACTTATTACCATCCTATACCTGGCCTATGCACTCCGCACCAGGGAGTATTATATGTGGTGGTGTTTTGACCAAAATCTGTTTAAAGAAATTGCAAAGTATTCTCTTCCGCTTATTCCAAACCAGTTCTCCTGGTGGGTAATCGGAGTTTCGGACAGAGTAATCATCTCGGCTCTGCTGGGAATGCCCGCAAATGGAATTTACTCTGTTGCAAATAAATTCTCCGGACTGTTTATTACATTTTACAATATATTCAATCTGTCCTGGACAGAATCTGCCTCCCTGCATCTGCATGATGAGGACGAAGAACAATTTCTGACAGAAATGGTCAACACCATATTTTTCTTTTTTGCAAGTGGATGTTTTGGACTAATCGCCATCATGCCGTTTATCTTTCCTTTTATGATAAACAGCCAGTATCAGGATGCCTATAAACAGATTCCTATTTTAATGATTGCAGTATTGTTTCAGGTGCTTGTCGGCTTATACAGTGCCGTTTATGTGGCATCCAGGAAGACAAAAGAGATTGCAAAAACATCTTTCTGGGCTGCAGTTGTCAATATTTTATTTAATATCCTGCTGATCAAAAAGCTGGGACTATACGCTGCTTCCCTTTCCACACTCGCTGCTTATCTGACCATGGGAATTTACCGCTATTTCCATGTGAAGCAGTATGTAAACATGCCCATTAGGAAGCGATCTGCTTTAGGGGCAATAATGGCCGGGAGTGTTTCCATAATTAGTTATTACTGGGGAAACCGAATTGTAAAAATAACTTCCCTGATTGTTATATGCATCTATCTGATTCTTGCGAACCGGAAAACCGGACGTTATGTATTCCGGCTTGTCAGAAAAAAACTCAAGAAATAGTTACACAAGGCACGATATTACAAGAGTCCAAAATTTAGCCCATAAGGCGTCACTGACGCCTTATGGGCCTTCTGATCTGGCATTCGAAAATCTCCAGATTGCAAAGCCGTTCCTATGGAATCCATCCTTTCTCTTCAGAAAGCTACATCTCCTCCAGCCCAGGATAAGAATCAATGGCCCCATACCTGGTGACACTGATGCCGCAGAACCGGTTGGCAAAGGTCAGATACTCTTCCAGCTTCTCTGCTGTCAGCTTCTTCAGTTCCTTCACGGTCACCTCATCCCGCTGCATGCAGTAGAGGAAGGAACCGATGAATCCGTCCCCTGCGCCGGTGGTGTCCACGGCCTTGACCTTCTTGGAGGCGGCGTAGATGGAGGTCCTGGCGGTAAATGCTTCCGCCCCCTCAGAGCCTCTGGTATAGATCACCAGCTTCGTATTGCCTGTAAGAAGCTGGGGCAGGGCTTCCCGGATATCGGTCTTGCCGGTGATGAATTCCAGCTCCTCATCGGAGACCTTCAGTACATGGGCCAGGGGGGCGAACTCCAGAATCACCTGTTTCAGAGCCTGGACATCCTCCCACAGCGCCAGACGGAGATTGGGATCAAAGCTGATGATTGCGCCTGCTTCCTGGGCATATTCCACGGCCTTTCTGTGGGCATCCTTCATGGGGAAGTCTCCCAGGGACACGGAACAGAAATGCAGTACCCCTGCGTCTGCGAACCACTCCGGCTTCACATCCCCTGCCTCCAGCAGCATATCTGCTCCCGGCTTCCGGTAGAAGGAGAACTCCCGGTTGCCGTCGTTCTTCAACGCTACAAAGGCCAGGGAAGTGTTGGCCTTTGCCGTACGCTTCACATATCCACAGTTAATGCCTGCCTTCGTAAATTCCTCCACAATCTTATCCCCAAAAGGGTCCTGGCCAAGCTGGGTGATCAGGGAGGCCTCCCCGCCCAGCTTCACATAGGCTCCGCATACATTGGCCGGTGCGCCTCCTACCTTGGGCTGGAAGCCGCAGACATGCTTAAGCTCCTTCCCCGTCTCCTCCGGGATAAAATCAATCAATGCTTCTCCGATTGCAAGCAAACGTTTCACTGTACTTTTCCTCCGTTTCCTGATGCTGGTAACCGTTATAGGCTGTTACATCTTATTTCTGTCTATTATACTATTTTGGAAGTCCCAGGTAAAGGAATTTTTCTGATTTACCGCATATTAGATGTAACCATAAATGAAATTGACAAAGAGTACGAAATGACTTAAAATACAACCGTATAGAACAGATTATTTTTAGTTTATAGAAGGAACAGGTCCTGATGCCCTGCTCCATAAATCTTAAATCGTCAATTCAAGTCCATAACTTTATTTACCCCATTTGTACGGAAGAACAGCTTATTCATAACAGGAATATTGATTTTTACGAAATGAACAGACCGCAGAGACTTTAAAGGAGGTGAAATAATAATTCTCTGCAATTTCTGGTCATTTCTTAAAAATATAAAATCAAGAAAGATTAGAGAGGTGAACATATGAATATAATTTGAACGCATGTTACAGAAAAACAGTTAAACATCAATATATGCTTGGACTTATATTTAAGGGAGCATATATGGTTCTGACCGACCGAGGAACCATAGACTGAACCGTAAGGAGTAACACGATTATGACAATTCAGATGGTAAATGGATTTCCCGTATATGCGGTTACAAGAAAGGAGGTAGCATACCACCCTTCCGCCTTCCAGCAGCAGGCAGAAAAATGGGTGGAAGGCGCAAGAAAAGATAAACTGACCGATGAGGAATTAGAGAATCTGAAACAGAAATACAATTCCGCAAATATGTCGAAAGAAGATTCGATTGCGCTCATAGGTGATCTGGTGGAAGCCGGTATCATTTCCAAAGGAAGAGCTACCGCTATTTATTTAGGAATTACACCATTAGACGAAAGCAGGATTAATCCAACAAAACCGGAAGGTGTTTTAACAAAATGCGATGATGTTTCCGACCGAAAAAACCATGTTTTGGGAAGTATGGGAGGACTGGGAACTATGCTGAAAGTCGGAGGGCTGGATTTGTATAAAAATTTATATGAGTATTCAAAAGCGGCTACCGATGTTGATGTAGAGAAATCCCAGCATTTTCAGGATTACAGAAAATTTTTAGAGATACTGGAACAATTAAAGGCATAAATCAAAAAGACAGATTGAGGTAAAAAATGAGTGTATCAGGTTTACAAAGCGCAGGCTTTTCCACGGCAGGATATGCCTTTGGAACTACGTCCCGAAATAATATGAAACATGTTTTTGGCCAAAGCGAAGCAACTGGGCAGTCATCATCTGCTCCCGGCGGCCATTATCATGGTACGTTAAAAATGGGCTATTTACATAGCGGGTTCAGCCCTGTTTCGGGGCAGGAGCTTCACATGAAGTATGATGAAAGCTCCACAGATGATGATCCGGTTATGTATGTGGAGGGAAAAGATATTCACGGAAAAAGCTTTACCCAAAAAATTCATTTAAATGATGTCAACGCAGAAAATGCCACACCTGCGGAAATGACCGCATTACGTGTCCATCTGGCACAGCAGGGGGACAAACCTGTAAAGGCAGGCAGCGGGATACCGCTTATGGCACTTGGCAGCCACCAGGATGTAAACACAGCCATGGATTTTAAACAGTATTATGAAAACTGGGCTTCTAATCTGGAAAAAGCGGGATTGAAACAAAATGCCGGAATCTACATGAGTGAATTGGAGCGATACCTTTTCTATCACCGCACGAAGAAAGAACTGGTAAAATGAAGTAACAGTTCAAGGGGTATCTGAACTGTTACAAAATGAACGAGAGATAGTTAAGCTCTATGCGGAAAGCCGTCCCTGAACATGAGGCGGCTTTTTTGCTGCACCCCCCATTGCCCCGGTGACGCAGATCCCCGGGGCATTAGCATTTAGACAGGAAGCCATATCCATGCCGGACTGCGGCAAGGGCAAAGCAACGAAGCGGTCCCGCCAATTACTACCGGTTTACTACATTCACCGGCTTCCCATCCATAAAGGCCTGGATATTTGCCACGGTAATATCCATGATTCTCTGGCGGGCTTCCCTGGCTGCCCAGGAAATGTGTGGGGTAATGATGCAGTTTTTTGCTCCCAGCAGCGGATTGTCCGGTTTCACCGGTTCCGTGGAAACCACATCCAGACCGGCCGCATAGACCTTGCCGCTGTTGAGGGCGTCGGCAAGGTCCTGCTCCACCACCAGCTGGCCCCGGCTGTTGTTGATGAGTATCACCCCGTCCTTCATCCTGGCAATGGTCTCCTTATTGATGATCCCCTGGGTCTGCGGGAACAGGGGACAGTGAAGGAAAATCACGTCAGACTCTGCCAGCAGCCGGTCCAGGTCCACATACTCTGCAACGGCTTTTCCTGCATCGCTGTGGTGGCTGTCACAGGCCATCACCCGCATGTTCATGGCCCCCAGTATCCGGGCGGTTGTCTGTCCGATCCGCCCCAGGCCGATGATTCCGGCAGTCTTGCCTGCCAGCTCGATCATGGGGTAATCCCAGTAGCACCAGTCCGTACTGGCTGCCCACCTGCCCTTGTGGACACTTTCACTGTGACACCAGAAATGGGAACAGATTTCCAGAAGAAGGCCCACTGCGTACTGGCCCACAATGTCGGTGCCGTAAGCAGGCACATTGGCCACCAGAATGCCTTTCTCCCGGCAGTATTCATAATCTACCACATTGTAACCGGTTGCCAGAACCGCAACCATCTTAAGCTCCGGGCACCGGTCAACCGTGGCCCTGGTAATGGGGGTCTTGTTGACCACTGCCACCTGGGCATCCCCGATCCGCTCTGCAATCACCGGAGCATCCACATAGGAGGTCCGGTCATATACCGTCACCTGGCCCAGGGCCTCCAGCCCTTCCCAGCTTAAATCTCCCGGGTTCTCCGTATAGCCATCCAGTACTACAATCTTCATAGCCGCTCCTTCCATCTGTTGTCAGTCCTCCAGCAGGGCCCATGCCCGGTTGATCACCCGCTTGGTATTGCCTACCACCACCTCGTCCTCCTCATCCCCAAAAGGCGTCACCTCAAAGGACAGCACCATGGGGTTTTTCTCATCCAGAAATCCTTCCTGCTTTAGCACCCGGAAGAAATCCAGCAGCTCCGGCACATCATTGGCTGAATCCGGGAACCCGAATCTGGGATGCCTGTCGCCGTAACCGGGACAGCCCTTTTTGACAACCGCGTTTCCTATATGGAAGTGGGTGATATAGGGCCTTAAGGTCTGGATGACGAACCGGGAGGTCTCATAGGTGGTTGGGAAATGGGACAGGTCAACCAGCAGTCCAAAGTTGCTGTGGGTGGTTCTCATATCTGCCGCAAACCTTGCCGCATAAGGGGCCGGGCCGATCAGGGCCGCCTTGTCCATATCATAATCAAATACCTCCAGCTCCACCTGCATGCCCTTTGCCCCTGCATAGTCGCACAGGGCCCTGGTGGTCTTTAACAGCTGGGCGTATGCCTGGTCCCTGGTCTCCGGCTGCCACTTGCCTGCCAGAAAGGCGATTCCGCCTGCTCCCAGGGCCTCTGCCTGGTCGATGGCTTCCATCAGGGTGGCCTCTGCCTGTTTCCTGCCTGCCTCGTCCAGGTCATTGGGATTCAGCCCCGGGCCCAGAAGCCTGGGCTGGGCGCCGCAGCAGACTCTCAGATGGCTCTGGGCAAGCAGCTTTGCTGCCTTCTCCCTTGTGTCCCCATCCATCTGGGTGGGAATCTCTATGGCGTCAAAGAAATCATCCCATGCAATTTTCCGGATCACCTCCAGAATATCCCGCCTGGGGTAGCTCATCCAGGAGATGGTGCCTACCTGGAAATATTTATGGATGGACTCTCTCATTTTCTCTATCCTCCTGTTCTGACTGACCGGTTACCTGCTTTGTATCTTTATAAATTATAGCAGGCCGCCCCGGAAAAAGCAATTGTTGGCTGTTTCCTGGTTACTATTCACGGGGCAATGTCATTTAGATAACTTTATCATTGCAGGTTTCCTGGACGCAGCAGGCATTTGCGGCCCCCCACTTTTGCGGAATCAACGTTTCCGGATATTTTTTTGCATGGCAAACAAACAGATTTGCATCTGTTTCAAAAAAAGTTATGATACACAGGATGGAGCTGCTTCAGGATGCGCGGTAGGTGAAATAGCGCGGCCTGCGGAAATGCGCTGTTTTCTTCCGTGGTTTCTGGCGCCCTTTCCGTATGGGAACCAGTTCTCTCCCCAGCAGGGCCATTACGTTGATCCGGATCCTGCCTGCGGACTGGCGCAGGAAAACCCGGCAGATATGGGCGGCGGCTGAAAAATTCACCTGGTAATCATGTTTTGTGTCACGGGTTTCAACAACCACGTGGCTGACCAGGGTTTCGGTTATGTTGTAGGCGGTCAGCTTCGCCCATATTTCCTGCCGGACGTATTCCGGTTTGTATGAATGGAAGCCGGACACTCCAATGGTGTATTTAAGCAGGGCATCCACAGAAG
>CAJTOV010000016.1 GCA_910577765.1 uncultured Lachnospiraceae bacterium | reverse complement strand
ATTCTGTTTGTGTCGGAGCCTACCCGGGGAATTGATATCGGAGCCAAGAAGCTGGTGCTGGAATATCTGGCCAAGCTCAACCGGGAGCAGGGGATGACCGTGGTCATCGTGTCCTCGGAGCTGGTGGAGCTGCGGTCGATATCCGACCGGATCGCCATTGTATCCGACGGCAAGCTGGCCTGCATTCTGGCGCCGGATGCGTCCGACGCAGACTTTGGTCTGGCCATGTCCGGAGCATGGAAAGGAGGAGAGAAAGATGCGTAATCCCTTAAAGCCTATGGTAGACAAGTTCGGTCTGCCCCGGGTCATTATCGTCTCCTTCTTCCTATTGTTAGTGGTGGCTGCCGGTGCCTTCCGTATGAACCTTCTGCAGCTTCTCAGCGACG
Source organism: uncultured Lachnospiraceae bacterium (assembly GCA_910577765.1). Lineage (GTDB taxonomy): Bacteria > Bacillota > Clostridia > Lachnospirales > Lachnospiraceae > Brotaphodocola. The sequence goes on along the minus strand of CAJTOV010000016.1, from coordinate 39,061 downwards.
TGATCCGCCGCTGGGGCATGTTCGGAATCCTGGCCCTGGCCATGGTGCCGGCGGTCCAGTGCGGAATCGGCCTGAACTTCGGTATTTCCATGGGAATCGTAGGCGGTCTTCTGGGGGGGCTTCTGGCCATCCAGCTTCGTATCGCCGAGATGCCCTCCCTGGTGGCGGTGCATCCGCTGTTTGCCATGTGGGTGGCTATTCTGTTTGCCGTTGCGGTAGGTGTGGTCCTGGCCATGGGCATCGGCTACCTGTACGGGCAGCTTCTGAATAAAGTCAAGGGGTCGGAGATGACCGTAACCACCTATGTGGGCTTTTCCATCATTGCATTCATGAACATCCTGTGGATGCTGCTGCCTTTTGACAACGGCGAGCTGATCTGGCCCAATGCCGGCAAGGGACTGCGTAATACCATCTCCCTGGCCACTTCTTTCAGCGGGGTCATGAACAAGACCCTGGCTTTCAGCATGGGGGACCTGACCATTCCCACAGGCCTTCTGCTGTTTTTCTTCCTGATGTGTCTGCTGGTATGGCTGTTTATGCGGTCCAAAACCGGGATTGCCATGAGTGCGGCAGGAGCCAATCCCATGTTTGCCAAGGCGGCAGGCATTGATGTGAACCGGATGCGGATTACCGGCACCGTGCTGTCCACGGTACTGGCGGCTGTAGGCATCCTGGTATATGCCCAGGGCTTCGGCTTTATGCAGCTTTACAACGGACCCATGATGATGGGCTTTACCTCGGTGGCAGCCGTGCTGATCGGCGGTGCCAGCCCCAAACGGGCGCGGATCACCCATGTGCTGGTGGGAACCTTCATGTTCCAGGGAATCCTGGCGCTGGGGCTTCCGGTGGCTAACCAGTTTATTCCGGAAAGCAACCTGTCCGAGGTTATGCGTCTGATTATCTCCAACGGCATTATTATCTACGCGCTTACCCAGGCGAAAGGAGGCAGTGGACGTGAATAAGAAAATTTCAGATCTGTTGTTTAAGAATAAAGTGGTGATCCTGTTTGTATTTCTGGGTGTGGGAGCGACTATTGCGTCCAAACAGCCTTTGACCTTTGTGATCCCGGAGCTGTTTACCCGGATTGCCCGGAACTCCTTTATCGTGCTGTCCCTGATCATTCCGGTTATCGCCGGTATGGGACTGAACTTCGGTATTGTCATCGGAGCCATGGCGGCCCAGATTGCCATCTTTCTGACCACCTACTGGGGACTGACCGGCATCGGCGGATTTCTGGCCACGGCGGCCCTGGCTACCCCGTTTTCCGTATTCTTCGGATTCCTGGTAGGCAAGCTGTTCAACCACATGAAGGGCAACGAGATGATCGGCGGCCTGGTGCTGGGATATTTTGCAGAGGGTATTTACCAGCTGATTTTCCTGTTTATCTTCGGCGGTGTGATCAAGCTTAACAATCCCACCCTGATGATTCCCACAGGAATCGGCGTGAAGAACACCATTGACTTAAAGGATACGGTCAAGTATGCCCTGGATACGGTGCCTATGCTGACCATTGTGGAGATCGGATTCTACCTGGTGCTGCTGTGGCTGGCAGGCACGGCTGCTTTCCAGCTTGTGAAGAAGCAGCCGGTAAACTGGAAGGCTACGGGGATCAAGGCAGCCGCGGCCCTGGTGGTCTACGGTCTGACCTTCATCGGACCGGTGGAGCGGTTCCTGGCTGCGGACCGTCTGCTGCTTCTGTCCTCCGTGGAGCTGGCCTGCCTGGTGACGGTACTGTGGCAGGGATTCCATTTTATGATATGGAAGAAAAAGGGCAGCCATCCGGCTGTGGAGGGGGAGCCGGGAGGCTTCATCCCCCAGAAGGCCATTGCCTATGTGCTGCTGGCCGGGGTGGTCTACGGGCTCACCTATGTGCCTGCGCTCTATAAGGTTCTGATTGCAGTGAAGCTGCCGGTGATGACCTATGTGTGTATCGGCGTACTGTGTGCTTTTAACAATATCCTCATGCGGACCCGTCTGGGCCAGAACATGCGGACCGTGGGCCAGAGCCGTACCGTGGCCAATGCCGCAGGCATCAACGTGGATAAGACCCGTATCATTGCCATGATCTTCTCCACGGTGCTGGCAAGCTGGGGACAGCTGATCTTTCTCCAGAATGTGGGAACCCTTTCCACTTATGGAGCCCATACCCAGGTGGGCCAGTTCGCCATTGCGGCCCTGCTGGTAGGCGGCGCATCGGTGCAGAAGGCTACCAACAAGCAGGCCCTGCTGGGAGTTGTACTGTTCCATACCTTATTCATCGTGTCTCCGCTGGCCGGTAAGGAGCTGTTCGGTGATCCGGTGATCGGTGAGTATTTCCGTGTGTTCGTGTCTTACGGAGTCATCGCCATGGCACTGGCCATGCATGCCTGGAAGAAGGTGGCCAGCCCCAAGGTGGGAAGTACCGGAGCGGCCGGGGCGGTGGCGTCGGCTGGTAAGGCGGGATGAGACAAGAGACTGCTGCAAAACGGTGATTTACAATATAAAGCTGAGTAAAGCAGAATGACAGCATATATTGTAAGAATCCGCCGATTTGCCGCGGTCTTTTTCTTTGGCCAGCGACTATCAGCTCTGGAACATAAATCCCACCCAAAAAATTCGTAAGAAATTCCCCCGTTTTTGCTCTTCCCAGAGCTGGAAGAATATGCTATACTCCTAAGACTGGCCTTCCCCCAGGGAAGGAACCGGGCAGCGCGTGTAACCTTTTTTGTGGACTTACGGCAGGGAGGAACCTTTATGTTGGGGCGTGGTTTGGGGAGAAAGCAGGCAGAAACAGGCAGCCGGATTACCGAAGGGGTGATCTGGCAGCAGATTCTCCTGTTTTTCTTTCCTATTTTATTTGGTACTTTTTTCCAGCAGCTTTACAATGCGGCAGATGCCATGATTGTGGGGCGGTTTGTGGGGAAGGAGGCTTTGTCGGCAGTGGCCGGGTCCAGCGGCATGCTGGTGCAGCTGATTGTAGGGTTCTTTGTGGGGCTGTCTTCCGGGGCCGGGGTGCTGGTGTCCCAGTATTATGGAGCCAGAAGGCCGGAGATGGTAGGCTATGCGGTCCATACGGTGATGATGTTCAGCATCCTGGCGGGGATCGTGATGATGGTGTCCGGGATTGCCCTGACACCCTGGATGCTGACGGCCATGGGTACCCCGGAAGATGTGCTGGGACTTTCCGTTACCTATATGCGGGTCTATTTCTGCGGAATGGTGGCCAACCTGGTGTACAATACCGGGGCCTCCATTCTGCGGGCCGTAGGGGATTCCCGGAGGCCGCTGTATTTTCTGGTGGCAGGCTGTCTGGTGAACATTGTGCTGGATATCCTGCTGGTGGTGGTTCTGGACCTGGGGGTAACCGGGGCAGCCCTGGCCACCATTCTGTCCCAGCTTCTCAGTGCCCTTCTGGTCAGTATCACCCTGATGAGGACAAAGGACATGCACCGTCTGGACATGCACCGGCTGCGTCTGGACGGGCGGATGCTGGGGCGGATGGTGAAGATCGGATTTCCCGCAGGTCTCCAGTCGGTTATGTACGGCCTGTCCAATGTGATCATCCAGGCAGGGATCAACTCCCTGGGCACCGACACTGTGGCAGCCTGGGCCTCCTACAGCAAGATTGACGGCCTGTTCTGGATGATGGTCAATGCCTTTGGCATCTCGGTCACCACCTTTGTGGGACAGAATTACGGGGCAAGGAATATGGACCGGGTGCGGGCCGGGGTGCGGAGCTGTATGGCCATGACCCTGGGAGCCTCCCTGGCGATGTCGGTGGTGATCTTCAACTGGGGGATCTACGGCTACCAGGTGTTTACCACAGACCAGGAGGTGATCCGGATCGGCATAGCCATGATGCGCTATCTGTCCCCGGTGTATGTGACCTATGTGTCCATTGAGATTCTCTCCGGCGCCCTGCGGGGCGTGGGGGACAGCTGGGTCCCCATGGTGCTGTGCCTGTTCGGTGTGTGTGCTTTGCGGGTGGGGTGGATTCTTTTTGCCGTTCCCTTAAACAGGAATATTTACACCATTATGTTCAGCTACCCGCTGACCTGGGTGATTACCACCGGAATGTTTCTGGTCTATTATGAGTTTTTCAGCAGGCTGGGACGAAGACAGCGCCGGCAGCAGGATGTCCCGCAGGAGTTCTGACAGGCTCCGGGACTGCCCTGGGGCGGAGTCCGTTTTTTCATCAATGAACCCTTGTTTATTGAGGGAATAGGGAGGAAATACCAATGATTTCAATCATCCTGGCAGAGAAGATTCTGTCCATGTTCCTGATTCTTCTGACCGGACTGGTTATGGTGCGCTGTAAGGTGCTGCGCCCGGAGGAGGGGCGGATCATTTCCGTCACTACCCTGTATCTGGTGATTCCCTGCGCCATTATCTCCGCCTTCCAGGTGGAGTACACCCGGGAGCTGCGCAACTGCCTGTTTACGGCCATGGGGCTGGCGGTGCTGGTCCATATCTTCTTCATTGCCCTGGCCTGGCTGCTGAGAAGGACCATCCACATGGATGAGGTGGAAGCTGCCTCCGTGATCTATACCAACGCCGGGAACCTGGTGATTCCCATTGTGGCATCGGTTTTTGGCCCGGAGTGGGTGATCTATACCAGTGCCTTTATGACCGTCCAGACCATCCTTATGTGGAGTCATGGGAAAATGCTTCTGTGCGGGGAGCAGGGCATGGATATCCGCAGGATGCTTCTCAACACCAACATGCTGGCCACTATTGCCGGTCTTGTGATGTTTCTGTTCCGGCTGCGGCTCACCGGCCCCCTGGAGGATGCCGTCAGTTCCATAGGCTCTATGCTGGGCCCTTTGAGCATGATTGTCACCGGCATTCTGGTAGGCAACAGCAGCTGGGAAACCATCAGGGCATACCGGCGCCTTTGGCTGACCGTGGCCATGCGCCTGGTCCTCTGCCCCCTGGGAACCATTCTCATCATCTGGGCAGGAGGCTTTGCCGGTATGGTGCCGGAGGGCCGGACCGTCATGCTGATTCCTTTTTTGGCTGCCATGGCCCCTTCCGCTTCCAGCATCACCCAGATGGCCCAGGTCTACCACAAAGACGCCCAATATGCCAGTGCCATCAATGTGGTCAGCACGGTTCTCTGTATCGTGACCATGCCCCTGATGGTTGCCCTTTACCAGGCGGTCATAAGGCAGTAACCTCCAGTCATTTTTTGCAATAGATTTCTCCGCCGGAATATGGTATACTGTTACGGAGAGCAACAGCACGATATGAGGAGGATAGCTATATGGGACTTTTACAGGTTGGCGTGGGAGCTGTAAACGGTGTCCTGGCAGACCAGTGGCGGGAATATTTTTACTGCCCGTCCATGGAAGCAGATGTTCTGGTGAAAAAAGGTGAAAACAGAAAATCCAGACGCAGCTATAATACAAAAGGAAGCGACAACATTATTTCCAACGGCTCCGTCATTGCGGTCAATGAGGGCCAGTGTATGATCATTGTGGACCAGGGAGCCATTGTGGAGGTCTGTGCAGAGGCCGGGGAATTCGTCTTCGACACCTCCGCAGAGCCCAGTATCTTCTACGGAGGACTGGGAAAGGGAATCCTGGACAGCTTTAAGGCTTTTGCCCGCCGTGTTACCATGGGCGGGGATACGGGCCGGGACCAGCGGATCTATTTCTTCAATACCAAGGAGATCATCGGCAATAAGTATGGCACGGCCAATCCGGTTCCCTTCCGTGTGGTGGACCAGAATATCGGCCTGGATATTGACATTGCCATCCGCTGTCATGGGGAATATGCATACAGGATCGTGGACCCCATCCTCTTTTATAAGAATATCTGCGGCAATGTGGAGGACGACTACACCCGCAGCGAGATCGATTCCCAGTTAAAGAGCGAGCTTCTGACAGCCCTGCAGCCGGCTTTTGCCAGGATCTCGGAGATGGGAATCCGCTACAGCGCCCTGCCGGGACATGCCGATGACCTGGCAGAGATTCTCAATGATCTTCTGTCCGAGAACTGGGGCGGCAGGTACGGGATCAGGATCAGTACCTTTGGAGTCAATTCGGTGAAGGCGCCGGAGGAAGACGAGAAGATGATCAAGGAGCTGCAGCGGAATGCGGCCTTCCGCAATCCGGCCATGGCAGCCGCCCAGCTGGTCAGTGCCCAGTCGGCAGCCATGCAGGCGGCGGCATCCAATCCCAATGCAGGTCCCATGATGGCCTTTGCCGGGATGAATATGGCAGGCCAGGCAGGAGGCGTCAATGCCCAGAATCTCTTTGCCATGGCCCAGCAGCAGGCCCAGCAGGCAGCTCCCCCAGGAGGCATGGGCTTTCCGTCCGGACAGCCGGCAGCCGCCCCGGCAGCCGGGACCTGGACCTGCGGCTGCGGTACAGCCGGCAACACCGGCAAGTTCTGCTCCGAATGCGGCAGGCCAAGACCTGACGGGGAGTGGATCTGTACCTGCGGAACCAGGAACAAAGGGAAATTCTGCTCCGAATGCGGGAAACCCAGGCAGTGAGTCTTTATGGCAGCCGTTTCGGAAAGAACGGTGGCAATGAGTTTGGAGGCAGTAATGGAAATCAGATTTGGAAAGCTCCTGGCAGGTGCGGCCATGACAGTCCTTTGTGCAGGGCTGGCTGTGGTCCCAGGGTCCGGTGTGGCTTATGGGGCAGACACCAGGCACTGCCAGATATCCAACCAGTCGGACTGGGTGGGATACTATGAAGCGAAGGATGGAAGTTCCCTGATAATCGAATCTGTCAGCGGAACCAATGTCTATGTGGACCATGTGTCTGCAGGGGAAGAAAGCGGCAGCGGAGGCCGGGATGTGCTTGCCTTTACCGATGAAGCCAGAACCGAAGCCAGGTCCGTCTCCCTGGGCAGCAGGGCTGAAGGCGGTATCCGCTACATCCTGAACCGGGAGTCCCTGACCGTGGAGGGACCTGACGAAAGCGGCGCCCATACGGTTACCCGGTATGTCAGGAGGAACGGCAAATATGCCTGGCTGACCCTTCCGGACGGGGTCAGCTACTGGATGCAGGGCAATGGCTCCGTGTTAAAGGACGGGGTTACCCCGGACGGCTGGTATGTAGGCAGCGACGGCTGCTGGGACCCTTATATGGGAATGGGGCCCTTCCGGTCCGGGACCTATGAAAGCCACGGGGGGACCGAGATCTATGTGTTCCAGATGAAGGAGGATCTGTCCCTGGAAGAGTGGCGTCTGTCCGGCCCCACAGACAAACGGGTAGTGGGAACCGTATCCTATTACAGTCAGGATGCCTCCGGCGGCCAGGCAGCAGACCGTACAGATATGCGTCTGATTAATACCATGGAAGGATATGTGATTGTGGATACGGAAGGCCGGGTGGCGGCGAAGCTGTACCCGGTAGGCGCCAGCGGCCAGCTGATGGTGAAGAAAACCGGTGCCGATGACTACGAGAGTATGACTCGACAAGAAAAGAAAGAGGGAAATCAGTTATGACGATCAAAGAGTGCTACGATGCATGTGGTGCAAATTATGAGGAGGTTCTGGGACGCCTGCGCAGCGAGCGTCTGGTGATCAAGTTTGCCGGGAAATTCCTGGCAGATCCCAGCTTCAATCTGCTTAAGACCTCCCTGGAGGGGAAGGATTACGAGGAGGCATTCCGTGCCGCCCACACCTTAAAAGGCGTGTGCCAGAATCTGGCCCTGACAAAGCTTTATCTGTCCAGCGAGAAGATGGCCGAGGTTCTGCGGCCGGGCCATGAGGCAGAGCGGGAAGGTGCGGATCTGGACGGGCTGTTCCGGCAGGTATCGGCGGATTACGCGGATACGGCAGCCGCACTGGGCAGGATGGATGCATAAGAAAAATAAGAAGCAAGGGAAGCCCTGCATGTCTGTGACGGATATGCCGGGCTTCTTTTTGCTTTATCCGGCATGCCTGGAGCCTGCCGACGGCGGGTGTTCCTGTTGTGCTGCCGGAAAATTTACCCGGAAAGAAAAATCTAAATTCAAGTCATAATTCACAAAAAATCTGGAAATCCTAAGGTCGTAATTCGTGCAAAAAAGACAAACCCTGGAAAGTACTTTCTGAATGATCCGGTGATATTGAAATTCCTTCTGAAACAGGCTAACGTATACCCAGCAAGGAGGTACGCAAACATGAACAAGAAAGTGGAAGCATTGAAGGGACGGCTGATCGTCTCCTGCCAGGCCCTGGAGAATGAGCCCCTGCACTCATCCTTCATTATGGGCAGGATGGCCAGAGCCGCACAGGAGGGAGGTGCATGGGGAATCCGGGCCAATACCCGGGAGGATATCCGGGAAATCCAGTCCCAGGTGGATCTTCCTGTGATCGGCATCGTGAAGCGGGATTATGAGGACAGTCCGGTGTACATTACGCCTACCATGAAGGAGGTCCGGGAGCTGATGGAGGTCAGACCGGAGATCATTGCCCTGGACGCCACCGGGGCGGTCCGGCCAGGGGGCGTGACCCTGGAGGAGCTGGTCCGTGAGATCCGGGAAACCTATCCCGGGCAGCTTCTCATGGCAGACTGCTCCACCGTGGAGGAGGCGGTCCATGCGGACGGGCTGGGCTTTGACTTTATCGGTACGACCCTGGTGGGATATACGCCCCAGAGCAGGATGCTGCGGATCGAGGAACATGATTTCCAGATTCTGCGGAGGATTCTGGAGCAGGTGAAGCATCCCGTCATTGCAGAAGGCAACATCAACACCCCCCAGAAGGCCAGGCGGGTCATTGACCTGGGAGCGTTCAGCGTGGTGGTAGGCTCCATTATTACCCGGCCCCAGCTGATTACCCGGAGTTTTGCAAGTGCCCTTGAGTAGCCACAGCCAGAGGACAAGGAAATCCCGGGAACCGGATACTGGAAACGGGCGGCTTCGCCCCAGAATAGGAGGAACAATCATGAGGAATCTGGAAAAGTATAAGGGAATTATTCCGGCATTTTATGCCTGTTACGATGAGAACGGTGAGATCAGCCCCAGCCGGGTCCAGGACCTGACCCGGTATTTTGTGGGGAAAGGAGTACGGGGCGTGTATGTCAACGGCTCTTCCGGGGAGTGTATCTACCAGAGTGTGGAGGACCGGAAGGTGGTTCTGGAAAATGTAATGGAAGCGGCAGAAGGGAAGCTGACGGTCATCGCCCATGTGGCCTGCAACAACACAAAGGACAGCCAGGTGCTGGCGGAGCATGCCCAGAAGCTGGGCGTGGATGCCATCGCTGCCATTCCGCCCATCTATTTCCATCTGCCGGCCCATGCCATAGCAAAGTACTGGAATGACATCAGTGAGGCAGCGCCGGATACGGACTTTGTCATCTACAACATTCCCCAGCTGGCAGGGGTGGCCCTGACCCTGGATCTGTTTGCAGAAATGCGCAGGAACCCAAGGGTCATCGGTGTGAAGAACTCCTCCATGCCGGTTCAGGATATCCAGACCTTCAAGGATGCTGCCGGGGAAGATTACATTATTTTCAACGGCCCGGACGAGCAGTTCATCAGCGGCAGGATCATCGGGGCCGAGGGCGGGATCGGCGGCACCTACGGGGCCATGCCGGAGCTGTTTCTGGAGATGGACCGGTGCTTAAAAAACGCCAGCCTGGCACGGGCAAAGGAAATCCAGTACCGGGTCAACACCATTATCAGTAAGCTGTGTTCGGCCCATGGAAATATGTATGGGGTCATCAAGGCGGTGCTGAAAATCAACGAGAATCTGGAGCTTGGCGGTGTCCGGGCGCCGCTGCCGTCCCTGACCGGTGAAGACCGGACCGTGGTGGAGGAAGCAGCCAGAATGATCCGGGAAGCCAAAGAAATCTATCTGGCGTAACCGTTCCGATTTTATAAGTAAGGAGGGTTTGTATGCAGGGTTTTACAACCATTGATTTAGTGATTCTGGTGATTTATCTGCTGGCCGTATTATTTGCCGGGCTTCATTTTGCCAAGCGGGAGATGAAGGGCAAGGAGTATTTCAAGGGGGACGGGACCGTGCCCTGGTGGGTCACGTCAGTGTCCATCTTTGCCACACTGTTAAGCCCCATTTCGTTTCTGTCCCTGGCAGGCAATTCCTATGCGGGAACCTGGATTATGTGGTTTACACAGCTTGGCATGCTGCTTGCCATTCCCCTGACCATCCGGTTCTTTCTGCCCATCTACAGTAAGCTGGATATTGACACGGCGTACCATTATCTGGAGCTGCGGTTCGGCAGCAAAGGGCTGCGGGTTCTGGGGGCTGTCATGTTCATCATCTACCAGGTAGGGCGGATGTCCATTATCATGTACCTGCCCTGTATGGTTCTGGGAAGCCTTACGGGGATCAACATCAATGTACTGATCATTATCATGGGTGTGATTGCCATTATTTACTCCTACACAGGGGGCCTTAAGTCCGTGCTGTGGACGGATTTTATCCAGGGCTCTGTGCTGCTGGTGGGAGTGACCTTTTCCCTGATTTTCCTGGTGGCCCATATTGACGGCGGCATGGGCTCCATTTTCCAGGCCTTTCAGGCAGACGGAAAATTCCTGGCCCCGGACCAGCCCCTATTCCATATCAACCTTCTGAAAGACAGCGTGTTCCTGATGATTGTGGGGGCAGGGTTCAATACCATGGGCTCTTATGTGTCCAGCCAGGATATTGTCCAGCGGTTTACCACCACCACGGACACAAAGCAGTTAAACAAAATGATGCTGGCCAACGGCTGCCTGTCCATCTTTATTGCCACGGTGTTCTATACCATCGGCACGGGACTGTATGTGTTCTACCAGCAGAATGCCCTGCCTCCGGCAGCGGCCCAGGACCAGATCTTTGCCTCCTACATTGCCTTTGAGCTTCCCGTGGGCTTTACGGGACTTCTGCTGGCAGCCATCTATGCGGCAGCCCAGTCCACCCTGTCCACAGGCCTTAATTCCGTGGCGGCAAGCTGGACCCTGGACATCCAGACGTCCTTAAGCAAAAAGGAACTGAGCTTTGAGCGGCAGACAAAGATCGGCCAGTATGTGTCCCTGATTGTGGGGGTATTCTCCATTGTGGTGTCCATGGTTCTGGCCAACGGCGGCATCAAGTCCGCCTATGAGTGGTTCAACGGCTTTATGGGCCTGGTGCTGGGAATCCTGATCGGAATCTTCATTCTGGGCGCGTTTACAAAGGTGGCCAATACCTTTGGGGCAGTGGCAGCTTTTGCGGCATCGACCCTGGTGATGGTAGGCGTCAAGTATTTCACCGCCCCGGGAGCCGTGTCCATCTGGTCCTATTCCATAATTTCCATCGCAGTGTCCCTGGCAGTGGGGATTCCGGCCAGTATAGGCTGGCGGAAAGCCCACGGGGATGAGACGGTGCCGGAAGCGAATACCACGATTTATGGTTGAAATTTTTCGTAAAAACCCATACAATAGAAAGAGAGGATCTGTTGGTGAATAAGATGGAGTGCGGGGGCAGTATGGGTGGTTCCCGGTCTGTCCGGGAGACAAAGGGCAGTATGGGTTCTTCCGGGCAGGACAGGGAGCAGTATGTCTGCGTCGATATTGGCGGGACCTCCATAAAGTATGGTCTGGTTGACGGGAATGGAGAAATTCTCTGCCGCCGGGAGCGGGATACGGAGGCTTCCAAAGGCGGCAGGGGGATTCTGGAAAAGGTACTTGCCATTGTGGAGGAATTTGTCCGGCAGGGCCGGGCAGACGGAGTCTGCATCTCCACGGCAGGCATGGTGGATCCGGACCAGGGGGTGATCACCTATGCGGCGGACTTAATCCCGGATTATGCGGGGACGAATTTTAAGGAGGCTGTCAGGGCCCGGTTCGGTCTGCCCTGCCAGGTGGAGAATGACGTAAACTGTGCGGGACTGGCGGAAGCGGTGTCCGGCGCCGGGGCAGGCAGCAGTCTGGTTCTGATGCTGACTGTGGGCACCGGGATCGGCGGAAGCCTGATTCTGGGAGGAGAGATTTTCCGGGGCTTTGGGGGAAATGCCTGCGAAGTAGGCTATATGTACATGGACGGCAGTGATTTCCAGTCCCTGGGAGCCGCCAGCGTCCTGACCAGGAAAGTGGCGGAGAGGAAACATGAGCCGCAGCAGCAGTGGAGCGGGCGGCGTATTTTCCATGAGGCCAAAGACGGGGATGAGGTGTGTATCCAGGCCATTGACCAGATGGTGGAGGTGCTGGGCAGGGGTATTGCCAACATCTGTTATGTGGTGAACCCGGAGGTGGTGGTCTTAGGCGGCGGAATCATGGCCCAGAAGGAGTTTCTGGAAGAGAGAATCCGCCGGGCCATGGACCGTTACCTGGTCCGGCAGATGGCGGAGCAGACCCGGCTTGCCTTTGCAAAACACGGCAATGATGCAGGAATGCTGGGTGCGTACTATCATTTTAAGAACAGCAGAGGATATTCATGAACGATTATTTAAAGCCGGTCATTCCCAATATTGAGGCAAACTATGGCAGTTTTACGGCTTCGGAGAAGACCATCGCGGATTTCTTTCTTAAGAACCGGGAGAAGGTGGACTTTTCCGCCAGAGCCATGGCGGAGCGGCTGTATCTGTCCGAGGCAACCCTTTCCAAGTTTGCCAAGAAATGCGGTTACCGGGGATACAAGGAGCTGATTTTCCAGTACGAGAAGACTCTGGCAGACCGGAAAAAGGACGCTTCCCAACGGTCCCGGGTAGCCCTGGAGACTTACCAGGAGCTTCTCAACAAGACCTACAGTCTGCTGGATGAGGCCCAGGTAGGCAGGATCTGCCGGTATCTGGGCCAGACGGCCCGGGTGTTTGTCTGCGGAATGGGCAGCTCCGGGCTGGCGGCCCGGGAGATGGAGTGGCGCTTTATGCGGATCGGTGTGGATATCACCTCGATTCTGGACAGTGATCTGATCCGGATGCGGTCGGTGTTTCAGAAGTCCGGGAATCTGGTGATCGGAATCAGTATCAGCGGGGAGCGGGAGGAAGTGCTGTACCTGCTGAAGGAGGCATACCGCAATAAGAGCCGGACGATTCTGATCACAGCCAGCCGGCAGGAAAGCTTCCGGGACTTCTGCAATGAGATCGTACTGGTTCCTTCCCTGCGTTTTTTGAACAGGGGGAACCTGATCTCCCCCCAGTTTCCTGTGCTTCTGATGCAGGATATCATTTATTCCACCTATCTGGAAAGTGATAAGCAAAGCAAGGAAATCTGGCACGAGAGCACTTTGAAGGCCCTGAAAGGAGAGTCCAAGACCCTTCGGGAATAGTAAAAAAAGTAAGGAGATAGAAGATGAGGATTATTGAGGCTGTGGATTACGAGGATTTAAGCAGAAAGGCGGCAGGCATCATTGCATCCCAGATTACCTTAAAGCCGGCCAGTGTCCTGGGACTGGCTACCGGGTCTTCCCCGGTGGGACTGTACCGGTGTCTGGTGGAATGGTATAAGAACGGGGACCTGGATTTTTCCCGGGTGTCTTCGGTGAATCTGGACGAGTACAAGGGACTGTCCGGGGATAATGACCAGAGCTACCGGTATTTTATGAACAGCCATCTGTTTGACCATGTGAACATTGACAAGGCAAGAACCTTTGTGCCCAACGGCCTGGAGCCGGACAGCAGCAGGGAATGTGCCCGGTATGACCAGGTTCTGGCAGATGCGGGCCAGGTGGATATCCAGCTTCTGGGTATGGGCCACAACGGACATATCGGCTTCAATGAGCCGGAGGATTTCTTTGAGAAGGGGACCCACTGTGTGGACCTGGCACCCAGCACCATTGAGGCCAACAAGCGGTTCTTCCAGAAGGAGGAGGACGTGCCCAGGCAGGCCTATACCATGGGCATCGGTTCCATCATGCAGGCAGCCCAGGTGCTGGTGGTGGTGTCCGGGGCGGAGAAGGCAGAGATTCTGGCAGAGGCATTTGCAGGTCCGGTGACTCCCAGGGTACCGGCATCCGTATTGCAGCTGCACCAGAATGTGGTGCTGGTGGCAGACCAGGCAGCCCTTGGGAAACTGAAAGAGAGAATGGAGGCAGGAAAATAAGATGATCATTGGCAATGGCAGAATATTTCGGGAGGATGGAAGCTTTGAGCAGGGGAATCTGTATGTGCAGGACGGGCGGATCGTATCCAGGGAGGATTACCGCGGTCCAGAGGGACAGCAGGATCTGGATGCATCCGGTCTGTATGTGATTCCCGGACTGACGGACATTCATTTTCATGGCTGTATGGGTCATGATTTCTGCGACGGGACCCGGGAGGCCCTGGAGCAGATCGCGGAATATCAGCTGGCCAATGGAGTCACAGCCATCTGTCCGGCGTCCATGACCTTCCCGGAGGAGAAGCTGGCAGGGATATTCCGGAATGCGGCTGCTTTTAAGGCAGGGCAGGAAGAAAGCCGGAAGACCGAAGGCAGAACCCTTTCCGGCGGGGCGGACCTGGTGGGCATCAACATGGAAGGCCCCTTCATCGCCATGGAGAAGAAGGGGGCCCAGAACGGGGCTTATATCCAGCGGCCGGATGCAGACAAGTTCTTCCGGCTCCAGGAGGCCGCCGGGGGACTGGTGCGGCTGGTGGATATTGCGCCGGAGGTGGACGGAGGCCTGGAATGTATCGGGCAGATTGCCGGCCAGGTGCGGGTGTCCCTGGCCCACACCACGGCGGATTATGATACGGCAAAGGAAGCCTTCGCAAAGGGCGCCTGCCATGTGACCCATCTGTACAATGCCATGCCGCCCTTCTCCCACCGGGCGCCGGGGGTAGTGGGTGCGGCCTGCGACACGGAAGGGGTCATGGCGGAGCTGATCTGCGACGGGGTCCACATTCACCCGGCCAGCGTCCGTACCACCTTCCGGATGTTCGGAGATGAGCGGATCATTCTGATCAGTGACAGCATGATGGCCTGCGGCCTGGAGGACGGCCAGTACACCCTGGGCGGCCAGGATGTGACCGTCCGGGGCAATGTGGCCACCCTGACCCGGGAAGGCAACATTGCCGGTTCGGTGACCAATCTGATGGAGTGTCTGCGGACCGCGGTGAAGGTCATGGGGATTCCCCTGGCCAGCGCCGTAAAATGCGCCGCCGTAAACCCGGCAAAGGCCATAGGAATCTATGACCGCCGGGGCAGCCTGGCACCGGGAAAGCAGGCGGATGTGGTTCTGCTGGATGAGGATCTGAAAATCCGCGGGATTGTGAAAGACGGAGTGGTTGTGAAGAAAACGGAACAGATGTAAGGAGAAAGCCGGGAGCCGGGATGGTTCCTGGCTTTCCTTATTAGTAACAGTTTTCTGGAGAAAATCATTTACATTGGGGGAGCATTTTAATATAATGATAAGTAATGGACTGGCAGCCGCTGTGGCTGGCATGAGGCAAAAGCTCGGGTGGGGGAAACGGTCACCCGGATGAATTAGGAGGATGGCATGGCGAGAGGACGAGTCAAAAAAACGCAGGCGGACACCGGCATAGAGGTGCAGACGGACCGCGTGATCTTTGCCCTGGATATCGGAACCCGGAGCCTGATCGGGATGGTGGGCACTGTGGAGGAGAACAAGGTGAAGATCATTGCCGTGGAGCGGGAGGAGCACCCGGAGCGGGCCATGGTGGACGGGCAGATTGAGGATATCGAGAAGGTGGCCGCGCTGGCAGGGAAGATCAAGAAGCGGCTGGAGGACAAGCTTCACTGCGAGCTGAAAAATGTCTGCGTGGCGGCGGCAGGACGGGCCCTGCGGACGGAGCGGGCCGAGTTTGAGATGGAGCTGCCTGGGACCCAGATAATTACCGACGAGATTATCAGCCGTCTGGAGGCCGGGGCCATCAGTAAAGCGGAGGAGGCTTTTGACGCGGAGCAGGCGGAGGATGCCTACCACCGGTTCTACCTGGTAGGCTATAGTGTCTGCCAGTATTATCTGGACCAGTACATGATTTCCAGCCTGAAGGACCACAGGGGACGGAAGGTGAAGGTGGACTTAATCGCCACCTTCCTGCCCAGCGAAGTGGTGGAGAGTCTCTATACCACCATGAACAAGATCGGCCTGGAGGTGGCCAGCATTACCCTGGAGCCGATTGCGGCCATCAATGCGGCCATCCCGGAGAATCTGCGGCTTCTGAATCTGGTTATGGTGGATATCGGCGCCGGTACATCGGATATTGCCGCCTGCACCGACGGAAGCGTCACCGGCTATACCATGGCCACCGTGGCCGGGGATGAGATCACGGAGACCATCATGAAGGCGTATCTGGTGGATTTTGACACGGCGGAGAACATGAAGGCCCAGGCGGAGCTGGGGAAGGAAGTGGCTTTCACGGATATCCTTGGCTTTGAGAGGACGGTTTCCCATGACGAGATTCTGGAGTGTATCCGTGGCACCTCGGAGCTTCTGAGCCGGGAGATTGCCCAGAAGGTGCTGGAGATCAACGGGGGACCGCCGTCTGCCCTGTTCCTGGCAGGAGGCGGAAGCAAGCTGACCGGCCTTAAGGATAAGGTTACCGAGGCCCTTAAGATGGATGCCAACCGGGTGGCCATTGCAGGCAACAACTTTAAGATTCACGCCTGGTCCGACGAGTATGAGCTGAACAATCCCGAATATGCCACTCCTTTGGGAATCGTGATTTCCTCGGGTCTTAATATGATCAATGACAGCTGCCGGGTGATTCTCAACGAGCGTCCGGCCAAGCTGTTCCGCAGCGGAAGCTTCACAGCCCTGAATCTTTTGATGATGAACGGATTCAATTACCAGGATATTCTGGGCCGGTCAGGCCGGAACCTGATTGTAACCGTCAATGGAAGGCGGAAGGTGTTCTACGGCACTGCCCCCCAGCCGGCAGCCCTTTTCATCAACCGGAAGGAAGGCAAGCTGTCGGAGATCATCCATGCGGGAGATACCATTGATTTTATCCCGGCCATTGCCGGGGAATCGGCATCGGCCTGCCTGGGAGACATTGAGGGGGCCGCAGAGTGTCTGGATATCACCCTGAACGGGGCCCATGCATCCCTTAAGACCCCTTTGAAAAACGGCGACGTGATCTTTGTGAAGATGCCGCAGCCGCCTAAGGGGAAAAAGGAGCCGGAGGAGAAGCCGGAAGAGAATAGGGAACCGGAGAAAAAGCCGGAAGAAAGCAGGGAGCCGGAGAAAGGGCCGGCAGGGAAGGCAGAGCCGGAGACGCTGCCGGAGAATGCACAAGGGCCGGGAAACCCAGGGGTCCCAGGCCGGGCGGCAGAACCGGAAGCAGCAGCGGAATCAGCAGCAGGACCAGGAGGGCCAGCAGAAAGGACGGCAGCAGAACCGGCAGAATCCGTAGAAGAACCGACGTCAGAACCGGCAGAAACAGTAGAAAAACCGATGTCAGAACCGGCAGCCAGGCCATCCCTGGCTGCGTCGGCTTCTGTACCGGTCCCGTCTGCGCCAACACCGTCTGCGCCGGCTTCTGTGCCGGTCCCGTCTGCGGCAGCTTCTGTGCCGGCACAGGCCCCGGCAGCTTCTGGGCCAGCTCCGTCTCCTGCGTCCCAGATTACCTTTTACTTAAACGGTTCTCCCATCCGGCTGCCGCGCAAGGCAAACGGTGACCCTTATTATCTGATGGACATGATCCAGTATTCCGGTATTGACTTAAAGAACCCCAAAGGCAGGGTCAATCTCAGCGTCAACGGGGCGCCGGGAATCTTCCAGCAGACTCTGCGGGCCGGGGACCATGTTGTGATTGAGGAAGAGGTGTAAATGGGACAACAAATCCTTGACATACAAAGCGATAAGGATTATAATAGTAATAGTTTCTAATATTATTATAAAGGAGAACAGATTATGAGCCAACACAAATACGCAGGAACCCAGACCGAGAAGAATCTGGAGGCAGCCTTTGCCGGTGAGTCCGGCGCCAGAAACAAGTATACATATTTCGCATCCGTTGCCAAGAAGGAGGGCTTTGAGCAGATCTCCGCACTGTTCTTAAAGACCGCGGAGAATGAGAAGGAGCACGCCAAGATGTGGCTCAAGGAGCTGAAGGGCATCGGCGATACGGCGGCCAACTTAGGGGCAGCGGCCGCCGGGGAAAACTACGAGTGGACCGACATGTATGAGGGCTTTGCAAAGACCGCCGAGGAAGAGGGCTTCCCGGAGCTGGCCGACAAATTCCGCATGGTCGGCGCCATTGAAAAACACCACGAGGAGCGCTACCGTGCCCTGTTAAAGAATGTGGAGACAAAGGCCGTATTCGAGAAGAGCGAAGTGAAGGTATGGGAGTGCCGCAACTGCGGACATATTGTGGTGGGAACGGCAGCACCGGACAAGTGCCCGGTATGTGACCATCCCCAGAGCTATTTTGAGGTTCATGCAGAGAATTATTAGTTACAGTTCATGGGGCCGGAAAAAGGCAGGCGGATGAAACGCCTGCTTTTGTGCTACAATAATGAGCATACCGGAATTTAAGTGAAATGAGGACAAGCATATGGCAACCATCAGTATCTTTGACGTCCTGGGTCCCAATATGATCGGGCCCTCCAGCTCCCACACGGCGGGGGCCTGCTCCATTGCCCTTCTGGCCAGGAAAATGCTGGGAGAACCTGCCCGGTCTGTGGAGTTTACCCTTTACGGTTCCTTTGCGGGAACCTGGAAGGGACACGGCACGGACCGGGCCCTTCTGGGAGGAATCATGGGCTTCTCCACAGACGACAGCCGCATTCCCAGAGCCTATGAGCTGGCCAGGGAACAGAATCTGGACTGGCATTTTTCCTGCAATGAGACGGAGACCGAAGTGCACCCCAATACCGTGGATATCCGTCTCACGGGAATCACAGGGCAGGTCATTACCCTGCGGGGGGAATCCATTGGCGGGGGGAAGGTGCGGATCTCCCGCATCAATGGCATTGAAGTGGATTTTTCCGGGGAGTACCATACACTGATCGTGGTTCACAAGGACTGCATCGGCATGGCAGCCCATATTACCAGCTGTCTGAGCCAGGGGGAAGTGAACATTGCATTCATGAAGCTGTTCCGGGAAGCCAGAGGGAACAAGGCTTACAGCATTGTGGAGTTTGACGGGGTTCTCCCGGACCATGTCCGGCAGAAAATCCAGGAGAAAGAGCACGTGGAACAGGTGATGCTGATCCGGATATAAAGGATTTAGCCAGGAGGGAAGATGATGGATTTTAAGAACGGTGCGGAGCTGCTTTCACTCTGCGAGAAAAACAGGTGCTCCATTTCACAGATTATGAAAGAGCGGGAATGTCATCTGACGGATACCAACCAGGAGATTCTGGATGAGAAAATGAACCAGGTGCTGAGGATTATGAAGCAGGCGGCAACAGAGCCCATAGAACATCCCCAGCCGTCCATGGGCGGGCTGATCGGCGGGGAGGCCATGCTGGTGGACCGGCACCGCAGGGAAGGGAAATCCTTGTGCGGCAGTCTGCTGTCCAAAGCCATTGCCTACTCCATGGCAGTGCTGGAGCGCAGCAGTTCCATGGGCCTGATCGTGGCGGCGCCTACTGCCGGTTCCTCCGGCGTGGTGCCGGGGGTCCTGCTGGCGATCCAGGAGGAGCACGGCTTTTCCTGCCAGGATCTGCTTCCAGCCCTCTACAATGCCAGTGCCATAGGCTACCTGGCTATGCGCAATGCCTCTGTGGCAGGGGCCGTGGCAGGCTGCCAGGCTGAGGTGGGGGTGGCCTCCGCCATGGCGGCTTCCGCCGCAGTGGAGCTTATGGGCGGCACACCGGTTCAGTGTCTCAGCGCAGCCTCCACCTCCCTGATGAATCTGCTGGGGCTGGTCTGCGATCCGGTAGGCGGTCTGGTGGAGTATCCCTGCCAGAACCGCAATGCCATCGGAGCGGCAGGCGCCCTGACAGCGGCGGAGATTGCTTTAAGCGGTGTCCGTCAGATGATTCCCTTTGACGAAATGCTGGCTGCCATGTACAGCGTAGGCCGGCGGATTTCCCCGGATCTGCGGGAGACCGCCAGAGGAGGCTGTGCTGTCACACCGGCAGGGTGCAGGGCAGCGGGGGGATGCCAGGATACAGACAGGCGGATCATGTGATTTCCTCCGGCAGGTATCCCTGGCTTTGCGGGCGTGCAGATGGCGGGAATGAATTTCCGCCGCCATCTGCCGGAATGGGTATTTGATAATGGCCGGGGTATTATATTCCTTGCGCACCATTTTCCTCTTCCTGCAATAGCCAGTCAGCTATATTGTAAATCTCAATACCCTCATAACCATATTTCGGGTGCCTGGTTCTGGCAATGATCTTTTTGGGATAAGCATCCCGGATTTGCAGTAGGGGCAGACATTCTCGTTCAAGAGTATTCTGATCCGAAATATTGTCACTGACCTGGATATAGATTTTCTCGCTTCCTTTTTGCGCTACAAAATCAATTTCCTTCTGATACAATTTTCCCACATACACATCATATCCCCGGCGCAGAAGTTCCATACAGACCATATTCTCATATACTCTGCCGTAGTCCATATTCCTGCTTCCTAAAATGGCATACCGGATACCTGTATCACACAAATAGAATTTTTCAGAACTTTCCAAATACTTCTTTCCGCGGATATCATAGCGCTTTATGTCATAAAAAACAAAGGCATTGCACAAATATTTAATATATCTGCCGACGGTTACATGATTGGTTGTTGTTTTATTGGCTACCAGCAGCTGACTGACCTTGTTTGGAGAAGTAAGGTTGCTGATGTTATCCATGAGGAATTCGCTTAGTCTTTGCAGGACCAGGGTATCCGGCAAAGAATATTTCTGCACAAGGTCTCTCGTGACGATGGTTTCATAAACTTCCTTAACGTAATTGACTCTGTCCGTTTCCGTTCTGTAAGCGTAAGAACCTGCCAGTCCTCCTTTTATGGAATACTCATCAAAGAGTTTTTCCTTATCGCTGGTCCTGTCATAATACTGGCAGTATTCCTGAAAACTGAATGGAAACACATGAATCTCAATATAACGTCCGGTAAAAAGCGTTGCCAGATCAGCACTTAATAAAAAGGCATTAGAACCTGTAATATAAATGTCATATTTTTCTTTGGAATAAAGACTGTTGATTGCCAGTTCAAATTTTGGACACATTTGAACTTCGTCCACAAAAAGGTAATTTACTTTTTCCTCTTGAAAATGTTCCTCCACGTAAGCATGAAGTGCATGATACTCTCTGATTTCTTCATATGCCAGATCCATAAAGTCAATAAAGATAATATTGATATTTTCATAATGATTTTTCAGGTATTCAATATATGCCTGCATCAATTTTGACTTTCCCGAACGGCGAATGCCTGTAATGATTTTAATATCAGGAGTCTGGTTCAAATCAATGATCCTATTCAGATACTTTGTTCTTGTTATTGTCTTCATATCATCGCTCACTTTCAAAAAATAAATTTTTTGTACTTTTTGAAACCGCGTTACAATTCCTATTATACCAATAAAAATCGTATGTGCAAGGGACTGTTTTCAAAACTATAAAATTTTTTATTTCTTGAAAGTTTATACTTTTTTCCATGTGCACCCTGCACAAGTCCATGTGAAAGGAATTGGGCGCTCTATCCCTACTATTCCATTTCCAGGAATGCTACACTAGGAATAAGAAAGCCGGAGAGGACCCGGCAGGCAACCGTTCCCAGAGCCGTCCAGGGCCGCCAGGACGCGGCACCGGAGGCACTTGTTCAGAAAGGGGATATATTATGGAAGAAACAAAAGCAGGCCAGGCACTGATCTTTGCCACCGGTGACTTAATCATTGATGAGCCGGACCCGGATTCCTTCTTTGCACCCACAAAAGATCTGCTGGCCTCCGGGGATTTCGTCATCGGGCAGATTGAGGTGCCCCATACGGACCGGGGGGAGGCAAACAGCACCGATGTTCCGGCACCTCCGGCGCCGCCGGAGAATCTGAGGCCCTTAAAGGACTGCGGCTTCAATCTGTGCACCACCTGCGGGAACCATGCCCATGACAACGGGGTTCCGGGGATTGTGGATACCCTGGAGCTTTTAAGGAATCTGGGCATTGCCGCTACGGGAACCGGAAGGAATCTGGAAGAGGCCAGGAAACCGGCCATAGTGGAGAGAAAAGGCATCCGGCTGGGGCTTTTGGGATACAATGCCGTAGGCCCCAGGGAAGGCTGGGCCACCTCCCACAAGGCAGGGGTCTCCTACGTCCAGATCCTGACCCACCATGAGCCTTCCCCCAGGGCCACCCCGGGCCTTCCGGCCAGGGTATATACCTTCCCGGAGCCGGATTCCCTGGAGGAGATGCAGGAGGAGATCCGGGCTTTGCGGGGGCAGGTGGATATTCTGCTGGTGGCCTTACATAAAGGGATGGTCCACACCCACGGGGAGCTTCAGATGTACGAGCGTCCCCTGGCCCATGCAGCCATTGATGCCGGGGCAGACGGGGTCATTGGTCACCATGCCCATATTCTCCGGGGCATTGAGGTATACCGGGGAAAACCCCTTTACCACAATCTGGGGAACTTTGTCACCGTTACCCATGCCCTGACCCCTTCCGGGGACAACGACAGCCCGGAGCGGCTGCGGTGGATCGCCCAGCGCAGGAAGCTGTTTGGTTTTACACCGGACCCGGACATGCCGTTCTACGCCTTTAATCCGGAGAGCCGCATGACCATGCTGGCCAGAATGACCGCCACAAAGGAAGGAATCACGGAATTCGGATTTGTGCCCTGCTATATTAACCAGGCCGGGGCGCCGGAGGCGCTGACCACCTATGAGGAGGCCAGGAAAATCATGGACTATGTGGGGCAGATTTCCAGGGAACAGAAGCTGCAGATCCGGCTGACCTGGGAAGACGGCTGGGTGAAGGTGCAGTGAATAGGCGGCTTTGGGGGGCATCTTCTGGTCCGGTTTTCCCTGCCCCTTGAACTGAAAGGAGGGTTTTACGATGACAGCAGCATTAGGATTTATCATGTTGGCCATTATTGTGGTATTATTAATCAGTAACAAGACATCCATCATTCCGGTGTTCGGCATTATCCCGATTCTGGCGGCACTGGTGTTGGGCTATGGGCTCAAGGATATCCAGGGATTTATGAATGAAGGGTTCCAGTCGGTTCTCAACACCATCATTCTTTTCTCTTTTGCGGTCATGTTCTTCAGCCTTCTCAGTGATGTGGGCATGTTTGACGTGATTGTCAACCGGGTCATGAAATATCTGGGCAACAACGTGCTGGCGGTTCTTTATATTGCCTGCTTTGTAACCATGATTTCCCACCTGGACGGCTCCGGTGCCACCACGGCCCTGGTGACCATCCCCACCATGCTTCCTATTTTTAAGAAAATGAAGATGCGGCCGGTGTGTATTGTCTTTGTGATGACCCTGATGTCCGGCGCCATGAACATCACCCCCTGGTGTGCCTCCATGCTCCGCATTACCTCGGTAACCGGTCTGGATGCCCAGGTTCTGTGGCGCTACCTGGCGCCGGTCCAGGCCTTTGCCATTGTGGGCGGACTGCTTCTCATGTTCCCCATAGCGGCCATGGAACGGAAAAACGGTGCAGGTATGACGGATGAAGAATTTGCAGAGTTGAAAGCCTCCCTGACCCAGCCGGCCAAGGTTACGGTCAGCAGGCCGGTGCTGGTCTTTGACATGGCCCTGACCGGATTCATGATCGTGGGCCTGCTTCTGGGATGGTTCGGCACAGCCATCGGTTTTATTGTGGCTTTTGGTCTGGCCCTGATTATCAACTACCCCAACGTGAAGGAGCAGGGGGCCAAGATCAAGCAGTATGGCGGACCGGCCATCAATATGGTCATGACCATTATTGCCATCGGTGTGCTGGTAGGAGTCATGAACGGTACCGGTATGATTGAGGGAATGACCGGCGTGATTCTGGGCGTGCTGCCGGAGAGCCTGGGGAGACACTTATGCTTTCTGGTATCCCTGCTGGTGGTGCCCATTAATACCATCATTGGCAGCGACAACATTTACTTTGCACTGACCCCCATTATGCAGTCCATTGTCTCTGCTTACGGGGTGGCTGACCTGGCCCTGGCTACCTCCATTGTGGTTCCCTGCGCCCTGGCAGCCGGGATCACCCTGATCGGGCCGTCCCCGTACCTGGCCCTGGGCCTGGCAGACTGTACCATGGGAGAGCATCTGAAATATTCCTTTAAATGGATCTGGCTGCTGGCGGCACTGTGTACGGTGTTTGCCGGAATCATTGGGAAGATTCCCATGTAAGATAAGCCTGGGAGTACCGGCGGATTATGATTTGGATGCCGCAAAAAAAGCGGCGGAAAGGAGGAGCGTCCATGGGAAAGAAACTGGGTATCTGCTGCGTAGGGGACCTGATTCTGGATGAACCAGGCCCCATGGAGCCTTATTTTGAAGGAAGCCGGGAATTTTTCAGCCGTCAGGACCTGGTCATCGGCCATGTGGAAACACCCCATACCACCCGCAGCCTTCCCTCATGCATTGACATCCAGGCACCGCCTTCCAGCCCGGACCATCTGGACATTCTGGCGGAGGTGGGCTTCCATATGGCCTCGGTGGCGGGAAACCATCTTTACGACTGCGGGCCTTACGGGGTGATTGACACGGTGGAGAAGCTGAAATCCCTGGGCATCTGCCCGGCAGGCGGCGGCGCCAGTATCATGGAGGCAAAGAAACCGGCAGTTGTGGAGCGGGAGGGCCGCAGGATCGGCATGCTTTCCTACAACTGTACCGGTCCCCGGCTGGGCTGGGCCACCTCCCAGAAGCCGGGCGCCAACTATGTGGCTGTGGAGACTGCCTATATCCCGGCACGGGATATGCCGGGATGCCCGGCAAAGATTCACACGTTTCTCTGGCCGCAGAATCTCCAGGCAATGCAGGAGGAGATCGCAGGGCTTAAGAAGGACGTGGACCTGGTGATCGTGGCCTTTCACAAGGGCAACGGCGGGGACCATCCCAGGCTGGATGAGTACGAGCGGCCCTTGTGCCATGCAGCCATTGACGCAGGGGCTGATATGATCTTTGCCCATCACCACCATGTACTGAAAGGGGTGGAGCTTTACAAAGGGAAGCCGGTCTACCACGGCCTTGGCAATTTTGTCTGCGTGACCCATGCCATGACCGCCGGATACAATGATACCCCGGAAATGGTGGCCTACTTAAAGCAGCGGGCCAGGGAAGGGCGGGGAGACGGCCATTATGAGGTGGATTTTTACCCCTGGTCAGAGGTGTCCCGGTATACCATGATTGCCCGGGTTCTGGTGGAGGAGGACGGCAGTCTGGAGGCAGGACTGGTGCCCTGCTATATTGAAAAATCAGGAAATGTTGCCATCCGCAGCCGGGACAAAGGCGGGGAGGAGGTTCTGGACTTTATCCGCAGGCAGACCCACGGGGCCGGCCTGGGGGCGGACCTGAAATGGAATGGAGACGGAAGCTTTGTACATATAGGGAGGAGTGAAGGGTAAAATGAGTATTCGCCAGTGTGCACTGGAAAGTGAAGCGTTTATCCGTCTCAGGCAGGTCTACGGCCACCGGGAGGCGGAGGCTGCCGCATGGCGGGCAAAGGGAGGAAAGGTGGCAGGGGAGCTGGGCTGTGACGTGCCGGATGAATTCCTGATTGCCGCAGGAATGCTGCCGGTTCATGTCTACGGGGACCCGGACAAACCGCTGAAGGAGACGGACCGGTATCTGGAATATGCCTTTGACCCGGTGGTCCGCGCCCAGTTTGAGAAGCTTGTGGACGGCACTTACAGAGACCAGGTGGATGTGCTGGCTGTGTCCAACAGCACGGACGTGGTAGTCCGCATCTATCTGTATCTGCGGGAGCTGGCCCGGGTGGAGCCGGAGAAGCCGGTGCCGCCGGTGGAGTTTATTGACTGGCTGTTTACCCGCAACCGGCTTCACCAGGTCCGCAATGAGCACACCCTGGCGCTGTTTCGGGAGACCGTGGAGCAGTGGGCAGGCAGGAAGATCACCGATGACGAGATCCGGCAGGCGGCCCGGGTCTGCAATGAAGACCGCCAGGCTCTGCGGGAAATGGCCGGGCTGCGCAGGGGACCGCAGGTACGCATCAGCGGCAGTGAGGCCCTGGTGATCATTGGAAGCGCCTTCTTTATGGAGCGGACCGCCCACACGGCCCTGGTAAGGCAGGTGGTGGAGGACGCAAAGGCCTGGCCGGAGCTTACAGGCCCCCGTGTGTTCTTTACCGGAAGCGCCCAGGAGCAGACGGATCTCTATGAACTGATAGAAGACGCCGGTGCCGTGATCGTGGGGGAGGACCACGACTGGGGGGACCGGTACTATGACCGGGACTGTAACCTGGATTATACGCCGGTGCGGGCCGTAGTGGACCGGTATATGCTGCGGATGTTCAGCAGCAAGAAGGCATTTGTCAGCCAGCGGGTGAAAACCCTGGATGAGCTGGTGGACCGGACCGGAGCCCAGGCGGTGATCTTCTATACCAACCGGTACGAGGAAGCGGCAAGCTGGGAGTATCCCAGCCAGAAAAAAAGTCTGGAGGCCAGGGGCATTGCCACTGCCGGCTTCTTCCAGATGGCCTGGCCGGCCCGGGAGAATGAAGGGCTGGGCCGGAAGCTGGCGGCATTTGCCGGCAGCCTGAAAGGAGGTGCAAGGTAGTGGCCGGAGACAAGGAGAACAGAAGGAACAGGGAACCGGGCAGCAGACCGGTGCCCCAGGAGACGGACATGGCGGCAGGCGGAACCAGTTCCCGGGGAACAGGAGAGGCAGGCGGGAGCAAGTCCCCGGAGACAGAGACAAAATCCACCGTGGTCAAGAAGCTGAAAGCCACAGCCGAGGCCAGCGCCTACCAGAAGCAGTGGTTTAACCGACTGAAGGCCCGGGTGGAGCAGGGGGAGGATTTCGCATATCTCAATGCGGACGTGCCCATGGAGGTACTGCGGGCCATGGATATCCCCTTTGTGGTGAACCAGTGGTGGGCAGCCATCTGCGGAGCCAAGCGCATGACCCGCAAGTATTTCGGACTTCTGCGGGAGGCCGGTTACCGGGACGATCTGTGCAGCTACTGTGCCACGGCCTTTGCCGAGAGTCTGGACCCGGACGACCATAAGACAGGGGAGGACGGCAGACCCCTGGGGCCCTGGGGAGGCCTGCCCCATCCCACCCTGGCCATTACCCGGCTGACCTGCGACTGCCAGGGCAAGATCTTTGAACTGTTTGCCGGAAACCACGGGGCAGACTTCTATGCCATGGAAAATACCGTGGCCAGAAAGGCGCCTCTTAACTGGTACGACCTGGCGGCGGACAACTGGGAAGAGCTTTACGATACAGACCGGATTGATGTGGCCGTGGAGGAACTGAAAGAGCTGATCCGGTTTCTGGAGATGAAGACCGGCCGGATGTTTGACATGAACCGGCTGGAGGAGGTCATGAACCTGATCAATGAGCAGGAGGGCTGGTACAAAAAGACCCGTGACCTGATTGCCGCCTGCCATCCGGTGCCTGTGACCGTGGTGGACACCATCAATGCGGTGATGCAGGCCCAGTGGCAGCGGGGCACCCGGTGGGCCGCGGACCATGCAAAGAGCCTTTACCAGGAGGTCAGGGCCCTGGCAGATGCCGGTGTGGCGGCAGTGCCGGGGGAAAAATACCGTCTCATGTGGATCGGGCGGGGCATCTGGCATGATTTCGGCTTTTACCAGCGGTTTGAAGAGAAGTACGGTGCAGTCTTTATCTGGACCATGTACCTGGCCATGGGGGCGGACGCCTATATCCGCAACCATGTGGACAAGGACCCTCTGCGGGCCCTGGCTGCCCGGTTCATCGGCATGGAGGATTTCCTTCATATGCCTCCCTGGAACAGCTCCTGGTATGTGCAGCAGGCACGGCAGAATGACATTGACGGGGTTGTCTACATGGTCCCCGAGAACTGTATGCAGGCAGTGGAGGGAAGCTATTTTATCAAAAAAGCCCTGGAAGATGCCGGGGTTCCGGTGCTGACCTTCAACGCGGACCCGGTGGATCCCCGCAAGTGGAGCGCAGAGGCCATGACCGGCCTGGTGGACGCATTTATCCAGGAACGGGTAATTCCATGCAGGGAAGCAAAAGACAAAGATCAGCAGAAACAGTAAAAGCAGGCCGGGAAGCCGGGATCTGGCATCCGGTTTCCCGGCCGGGAGAATGGGCAGAAAGTGAAGGAGGAATCCGATTATGGCATGTAAAGGACCGCTTTCCGGTTACCGGATACTGGATATGACACAATTTGAATCAGGCACGGTGTGTACCGAATCCCTGGCATGGCTGGGCGCAGAGGTGCTTAAGGTGGAACGCCCCGGAAAAGGGGAGCTGGGACGCTATTCCCAGGCAGAGCCGGGGATTGACACCTACGGCTTTCTGGTGATGAACATGAATAAGAAATCCATCACCTGCAATGCCAAGAGCCCGGAGGGCTTACAGCTTCTCAAGGACCTGGCGGCAAAATGCGACGTGATTGTGGAGAACATGGGCCCCGGTTCCATGGACAATCTGGGACTTACCTATGAGGCATGCAGGGAGATTAACCCGAAGATTATCTATGCAAGCTTAAAAGGCTTTGCCCAGACCGGACCTTACAGGGATTACCCGGCCTTTGACCCCATTGCCACCCATACCGGGGTGCTGGTGTCAGCCACCGGCCTTCCGGACCAGCCCATTAAGGCCGGCATCTCTGTGGCTGATTCCGGCACCGGTATTACCCTGGCCATGAGCATTATTGCGGCCCTGCTCCAGCGGGAGAGGGAAGGGATCGGACAGCGGGTGGATGTTGCCATGCAGGATTTTATGATCGGCCTCAGCCGTTCCCAGTGGGAGCCTTTCTACAACAACGGAAAGCCCAACCGCCGGGTAGGAAACGGCATGCCCCTGGAGGATGTGGCTCCCTCGGACACCTACCCCTGCAAGCCCTTTGGACCCAACGATTACGTCCACATCTACTGCAGCCGCCATCCCGGCAGCCGCCAGTGGGACAATCTGTGTGAAGTCATCGGACGCCCGGATTTAAAGCAGGATGCATGCCCGGAAATGGCTACGCCCCGCAGCCGGTTTGCCCACAGGGATATCTGCGACGGAGCCATCCGGGAATGGCTGAAGGATTACGACAAGTTCACGGCCATGGACATTCTGTGCAAGGCCGATATTCCTGCAGGCGCCCTGCTGGATGTGGCGGACATTACCGGCGATCCCCAGTACTACCAGCGGGGAATGATGGTGGAGATCGACCATCCCCAGCGGGGAAAGGTGAAGCTTCCGGGCTTTGCCCCCCATTTAAGCGAGAACCACATTGAGTACACCTGCAGCCCGGAGCTGGGCGGCAGCAATGAGGAGGTTTACGGCGGGATTCTGGGACTGGCGGAGGAAAGGCTGGCAGAGCTTAAGAAGAAAAACGTCATTTAATTATAGGAAAAAGCTGTGCGCGGACGGTTTGTCTGTGTACGGCTTTTTTGTTCAATGGGAAAATACTTTTGACACCAGGGGAAGAATGGATTATGATGTCAGATAGAACAGACCAGGAGGATAAAACATGAAGCAGGTATCGGTAGGAATCGTGGGAAGCGGCTTTGCGGCTTCCCTGCATGGAGACGCATACAGAAAGATTTACGGGCTGGAGGTGAAGCTGGCAGCCGTGGCCTCGGTGGAGGACACGGTGGAGGCCTTTGCCGGAAGATATAATATTCCCAAAATCTACCGGGATTTTGAGGAACTGCTTAAGGACCCGGAGATCCAGGTGGTGGATATTATTACGCCCCCTTACCTTCATGTGTCCATGATCCGCAGGGCCCTGGAGGCCGGCAAGCATGTGATCTGCGAGAAGCCTTTGACCGGATACTTTGGAGAACCCGGGGAGGCGGAGGACCAGGTAGGGAAGACCGACCGGCGGAAGATGTACGACCAGGTGATCCGCCAGATGGATGAACTGGCAGAAGTGGTGGAGGCCAGCGGAAAGCTGTTTATGTATGCGGAGAATTTCGTCTATGCCCCCTCGGTCCAGAAGGTTCTCCAGTTTCTGAAGGCCAGGAAAAGCAAGATTCTCTACATGCGGGGGGAGGAGAGCCACAGCGGTTCCCATGCCCGCCATGCGGCTTACTGGAAATACAGCGGCGGCGGCTCCTTCATCCGCCAGGGCTGCCATCCCTTAAGCGCGGTGATCTACTTAAAATACCAGGAAGCCGCCATCCGGGGGGAGACGGTACGGCTGAAAAGCGTCACCGGGGATATGGGGGTAGTCCAGGCCTGCCTGACCCCGGAAGAGAAACGGCACATTCTCTCCAGGCCCGTGGACGTGGAGGACCAGGCCAGTGTGATCCTGACCTTTACCGACGGGACCAAAGCCAATATTGTGGCAGGGGACATGGTTCTGGGGGGAGTCCGCAACCTGGTGGAGGTATACACCAACCACGGAACCTACCTGCCCAACATAGCACCCAACAACACCATGCCGGTGTACCATGTGCAGGAGGAAGGCCTGGAGGATGTGTATTTTACGGAAAAGGTGGAGACCAAATCCGGCTGGCAGAACCTGTTCATTGACGAGGAAACCGCCCGGGGTTATGTAGGGGAGCTTCAGGACTTTATGGAATGCGCAGCCACAGGACGCAGGCCCCAGTCGGATTTTCATCTGGCCTACGATTCCGTCAAAGCCATCTACGGAGCCTATTTGTCAGACGGGGAAGGCATAAGGGTAACCTTTTAATCATTCCAGCTTTGTATATTTTTTCTAAATAAAATCCGCGTCAAATGTTGAAAAATGAAAACAAATGCGTTAAGATGTATAGAAATACTTTCCGGGGCACCGGAAAGGACACAAACAAAAAGGGGAGATTCAGGATGGAATGTAAGATTGTTACCATTCCGGGAGACGGAATCGGCCCGGAGATCGTCCGGGAAGCATGTAAGGTGCTGGATCAGGCCGGCAGGGTGTATGGACACACATTTTCCTATCAGGAGATTCTCATGGGCGGCTGCTCCATTGATGCCCACGGAGTACCCCTGACCCAGGAGGCCCTCCAGACGGCAAAGGAGGCAGACGCGGTGCTGCTGGGAGCCGTAGGCGGCAATGTAGGCAACTCCAGATGGTACGACGTGGCGCCGGACTTAAGACCGGAAGCCGGACTCCTGGCTATCCGCAAGGGCTTAAACCTGTTCGCCAATATGCGTCCGGCCTACCTGTACCGGGAGCTGGCAGATGCCTGCCCCTTAAAGAAAGAGATCATCGGTGACGGATTTGACATGGTGATCATGCGGGAACTGACCGGAGGACTCTACTTTGGAGAACGCCGCACCAGAGAGGTGGACGGCCAGCTTCAGGCGGTGGACACCCTGACCTACAGCGAGCATGAGATCCGCCGGATCGCAGTCAAGGCCTTTGATATTGCCGCAAAGCGCCGGTGTAAGGTTACCAGCGTGGACAAAGCCAATGTGCTGGATTCTTCCCGGCTGTGGCGGAAGGTGGTGGAGCAGGTGGCAGAGGAGTATCCCCAGGTCACCTTAGAGCACATGCTGGTGGACAACTGCGCCATGCAGCTTGTGATGAATCCCGGCCAGTTTGACGTGATCCTTACCGAGAATATGTTCGGGGACATTCTCTCCGACGAGGCCAGCATGATCACCGGCTCCATCGGTATGCTGTCCTCGGCCAGTATGAATGAGACAAAATTCGGTCTATACGAGCCCAGCCACGGCTCCGCGCCGGATATTGCGGGAAAGGACGTGGCCAATCCCATTGCCACCATCCTGTCGGCCGCCATGATGCTCCGGTATTCCTTTGACCTGGACCGGGAGGCGGAGGCCATTGAGGCGGCGGTGCAGCAGGTGCTGACAGAAGGCTACCGGACCGTGGATATTATGGCAGAGGGCTGTATCCAGGTGGGCACCGCCCGTATGGGAGACCTGATTGCGGAACATATAAAAACACCAGGAGGAGAATATGATGAGAAGTGACAATGCAAAATCCGGCATGCAGCAGGCACCGGCCAGATCCCTGTACCGGGCTCTGGGCTACACAGACGAAGAACTGGCACGCCCCCTTGTAGGCGTAGTCAGCTCCTACAATGAGATTGTGCCCGGACACATGCATCTGGACAAGATCGTGGAGGCCGTGAAGCAGGGCGTGGCCATGGCAGGGGGAACCCCCATTGTGTTTCCTGCCATTGCGGTCTGCGACGGCATTGCCATGGGCCATATGGGCATGAAATATTCCCTGGTTACCCGTGACTTAATCGCCGATTCCACCGAGTGTATGGCCCTGGCCCACCAGTTTGACGCCCTGGTCATGGTGCCCAACTGTGATAAAAATGTTCCCGGCCTTCTTATGGCCGCGGCAAGGCTTAACATTCCTACGGTATTTGTCAGCGGCGGCCCCATGCTGGCCGGACGGGTCAAGGGGGAGAAGCGGAGCCTGTCCAGCATGTTCGAGGCCGTAGGCGCCTATGCGGCGGGAACCATGACCGAGGAGGATGTGGAGGATTTCGCCAACAAGGTGTGCCCCACCTGCGGTTCCTGCTCCGGCATGTATACGGCCAACAGCATGAACTGTCTGACCGAGGTGCTGGGCATGGGCCTTCAGGGCAACGGCACGGTTCCCGCCGTCTATTCCGAGCGGCTCCGTCTGGCCAAGCACGCAGGCATGGCAGTCATGGAGATGCTTAAGAAGAATATCTGTCCCAGGGATATTATGACAAAGGAGGCCTTTGTCAATGCCCTGACCATGGATATGGCCCTGGGATGCAGCACCAACAGCATGCTGCACCTGCCTGCCATTGCCCATGAGGCCGGGGTGGAGCTGAATGTGGACATTGCCAACGAGATCAGTGCAAAGACGCCAAACCTGTGCCACCTGGCACCGGCAGGCCCCACCTATATGGAAGATTTGAATGAGGCCGGCGGCGTCTACGCCGTTATGAAGGAGATCAGTAAGCTGGGGCTTTTGAACCTGGACTGCATGACCGTCACCGGAAAGACCGTAGGGGAGAATATCCGGAACGCGGTGAACCGGGACCCGGCTGTGATCCGCACCGTTGACAATCCCTACTCCAGCACCGGCGGCATTGCGGTGCTTAAGGGCAACCTGGCGCCGGATTCCTGCGTGGTGAAGCGGTCTGCCGTGGTGCCGGAGATGTTAAAGCATGAAGGACCTGCCCGGGTGTTCGACTGTGAGGAGGATGCCATTGCCGCCATCAAAGGCGGACAGATCGTGGCCGGGGATGTGGTGGTGATCCGTTACGAAGGTCCCAAGGGCGGCCCCGGCATGCGGGAAATGTTAAACCCCACCTCCGCCATTGCCGGCATGGGGCTGGGTTCCTCCGTGGCCCTGATTACAGACGGACGGTTCAGCGGCGCTTCCCGGGGCGCCTCCATCGGCCATGTAAGCCCCGAGGCAGCCATGGGCGGTCCCATCGGCCTGGTGCAGGAAGGGGATATCATCGAGATCGACATCAATGCCAACACCATCCATATGCGGGTATCCGATGAGGAGCTGGCCAGACGCCGGGAAGGCTGGACACCGAAGACCAAGGAGATAAGCGGCTATCTGAAACGCTACGCCGGTCTGGTGACCAGTGCCGACAAGGGAGCGGTGCTGCGCGGGAACTAATAATGTACTCCCGGGGCTTTCTGTACCCGGGAGTACATGAGACTAGAAAAGGAGTTTTGCCAATGTCAGATACAAAAACCCCAGAGACCAGAATCTTAAATGGCTCCGAGATTGTTGTAGAATGTCTGAAAGAACAAGGGGTGAAGACGGTCTTCGGCTATCCTGGCGGAGCGATTCTGAACATATACGATGCCCTTTACAAACATCAGGACGAGATCACCCATGTGCTGACCTCCCACGAGCAGGGGGCTGCCCACGCGGCAGACGGCTATGCACGGGCCACCGGCCGGGTAGGCGTGTGTCTGGCCACCTCCGGCCCGGGAGCCACCAACCTGGTAACCGGCATTGCCACCGCCTACATGGACTCCATTCCTGTGGTGGCCATTACCTGCAACGTAGGGGTCAGCCTGCTGGGGAAGGACAGCTTCCAGGAGATCGATATCCTGGGTGTCACCATGCCCATTACCAAGTACAATTTTATTGTCAAGGACGTGAATAAGCTGGCCGGTGTGATCCGCAGGGCCTTTACCATTGCCCAGAGCGGAAGGCCGGGCCCGGTTCTCATCGATATTACCAAGGATGTGACGGCTGCCGACTGTGCCTATACCCCCATGGAGCCGGAGACCGTGGCCCTTCAGAAGTCCACCATCCTGGACCAGGATATGGAGACTGCCCTGGAGCTGATCCGCAAATCCCGGAAGCCGTTTATCTTTGTAGGCGGCGGTGCCGTGCTGGCCAATGCTTCCGAGGAACTGCGGACCCTGGCACACCGGATTCAGGCGCCGGTGGCAGATTCCCTTATGGGAAAGGGGGCCTTTGACGGCACCGATGAACTGTACACCGGCATGGTGGGCATGCACGGAACCAAAGCCTCCAACTTCGGTATCAGCGAGTGTGACCTGCTGATTGTGGCAGGAGCCAGATTCAGTGACCGGGTCACCGGCAATGCCCAGAAGTTTGCCCGGAACGCAAAGATTCTCCAGATCGATGTGGACGCGGCGGAGATCAACAAGAATATCCGCACCGACGCCAGCATCATCGGAGATTTGAAGGTGGTGCTGCGCAAGCTTAACGCCCATCTGGACCCCATCAACCACGACGAGTGGATCGCCCATGTGGAGCGGCTGAAAGAGATGTATCCCCTGCGGTATGACAAGAGCGTCATGACCGGGCCGGGGATCGTGGAGGCTGTCTACCAGATGACCGGGGGGAAGGCCCTGGTGTGCACGGAAGTGGGCCAGCACCAGATGTGGGCAGCCCAGTATTACAAATACACCAGGCCCAGGACATTTCTCACTTCCGGGGGACTGGGCACCATGGGCTACGGCCTGGGAGCCGCCCTGGGAGCCAAGCTGGGATGCCGGGACATGGGAGAGCCGGACAGGGTGGTGGTCAATATTGCCGGGGACGGTTGTTTCCGCATGAACATGAACGAGATTGCCACAGCCACCCGCTACAACATTCCGGTGATCCAGGTGGTGATCAACAACCATGTGCTGGGAATGGTGCGCCAGTGGCAGACCCTGTTCTACGGAAAGCGGTATTCCCATACAGTATTAAATGACTCGGTGGACTTTGTGAAGCTGGCAGAGGCCATGGGCGCAAAGGCATACCGGGTGGAGCGGATGGAAGAATTCCGCACCGTGTTCCAGGAAGCCCTGGAGCTTGGAGCACCGGTGGTCATTGACTGCCAGGTCAACTGTGATGACAAGGTATTCCCCATGGTATCGCCGGGGGCGCCCATCCAGGACGCTTTTGATGATACGGATTTAAAGATAGAAGTCAAATAAAGGGAGGAAGAAACAATGGGAAGAGTGTATAACTTTTCGGCCGGACCTGCCGTGCTTCCGGAGGAAGTCTTAAGAGAAGCGGCAGAAGAGATGCTGGATTACAAGGGCACCGGTATGTCGGTAATGGAGATGAGCCACCGGTCCAAGGCATTTGAGACCATCATCCAGGAAGCGGAGGCAGACCTGCGGGAACTGATGGGAATCCCGGACAACTACAAGGTTCTGTTTTTGCAGGGGGGAGCCCATCTCCAGTTTTCCATGATCCCCCAGAACCTGATGAAGAACGGGGTGGCCGATTACATTATCACCGGACAGTGGGCAAAGAAGGCCTTCAAGGAGGCCCAGAAGTACGGAAAAGCCGTGGCCGTGGCTTCCAGTGAGGATAAGACCTTCAGCTACATACCGGACTGCTCGGACCTGCCCATTGATGAGGATGCAGACTATGTGTATATCTGCGAGAACAATACCATCTACGGCACCAAATATAAGAAGCTTCCCGACACCAAGGGCAAGACCCTGGTAGCCGATGTGTCCTCCTGCTTCCTGTCAGAGCCGGTGGATGTGACAAAATACGGCGTCATTTACGGCGGCGTCCAGAAGAATATCGGACCGGCCGGCGTGGTGATCGTCATTATCCGGGAGGATCTGATTACGGAGGATGTGCTTCCGGGCACTCCCACCATGTGCCAGTACAAGACCCACGCAGACGCAAAGTCCCTGTACAACACACCGCCGGCCTACGGCATCTACATCTGCGGCAAGGTCTTCAAGTGGCTGAAAGCCAAAGGCGGCCTGGCAGCCATGAAGGAGTACAACGAGAAAAAGGCAAAGATTCTCTACGATTTCCTGGACCAGAGCCGGCTGTTTAAGGGCACTGTAGTCAAGGAGGACCGTTCTGTCATGAATGTTCCCTTTGTCACCGGTGACGGGGATCTGGATGCGGCCTTTATCAAGGAAGCCACGGCAGCAGGCTTTGTGAACTTAAAGGGACACAGAAGTGTAGGCGGCATGCGTGCCAGCATCTACAACGCCATGCCCATGGAAGGCGTGGAGAAGCTGGTGGAATTCATGAGGAAGTTTGAGGAGGCGCATCAGGCATGAGAAAAATTCACTGCATCAATGCCATTTCCAGATATGGCACGGATTTTCTGACAGAAGAGTATGAGCTGAGTGACAGCCTGGAAGGGGCGCAGGGAGTTCTGGTGCGGAGCGCATCCCTCCATGATACCCGGTTCCCGGAAAGCCTGCTGGCCATTGCCAGGGCCGGAGCCGGAGTCAACAATATCCCCCTGGAAGCCTGCGCCCAGGACGGTATCGTGGTGTTCAACACGCCCGGTGCCAATGCCAACGGCGTCAAGGAGCTGGTGCTGGCAGGGATGCTGCTGGCGGCCCGTGACGTGGTAGGCGGTATTGACTGGTGCCGGGAGAACCGGGACAACGCCAACATCTCCAAGGACATGGAAAAGGCCAAGAAGGCCTTTGCCGGCGGGGAGATCCGGGGCAAGAAGCTGGGGGTCATCGGTCTTGGCGCCATCGGTGCCGAGGTGGCCAACGCCGCAGCAGGCCTGGGCATGGAAGTATATGGTTACGACCCTTATATCTCGGTGAACGCGGCCTGGATGCTGTCCCGGGATGTGAAGCATATTACCAGCGTGGACCGGATCTACCAGGAGTGTGATTACATCACCGTCCATGTGCCCCTGATGGATGCGACCAGAGGCATGATCTGCAAGGAGACCCTGGACCAGATGAAGGACGGGGTAGTGATCCTGAACTTTGCCCGGGACCTGCTGGTCAATGACGATG
Source organism: uncultured Lachnospiraceae bacterium (assembly GCA_910577765.1). Classification (GTDB taxonomy): domain Bacteria; phylum Bacillota; class Clostridia; order Lachnospirales; family Lachnospiraceae; genus Brotaphodocola. Next base: position 2,020 of record CAJTOV010000016.1, on the reverse strand, counting down.
ATATGGCAGAGGCTCTTGCCGGCGGCAGGGTCCGCAGATATGTCACTGACTTCCCCAATCCCAAGTCCGCCAACATGCCGGGTGTCATTGCCATCCCCCATCTGGGCGCGTCCACCGAGGAGTCTGAGGACAACTGCGCCAAAATGGCCGTGAAGGAGATCATGAATTACCTGGAGAACGGCAACATCCGCAACTCGGTCAACTATCCTTCCTGCGACATGGGTGTCTGCAGGACCGCCAGCCGTGTGGCTGTGATGCACTTGAATATTCCCAACATGATCGGCCAGGTCACCGGCATGCTGGCATCCAGCGGCATCAATATCTCGGATATGACCAACAAGAGTAAGGACAAATTCGCCTACACCCTGCTGGATCTGGAGAGTGTGCCGGGTGAGGATGTGATTGAGAAGCTGCGGGGAATCAAAGGAATTCTGCGGGTGAGAGTGGTAAAGTAGAAAGCCATGGTAACGTGTTACCATGCAGGCTGCATGAATACATTCGTCAGTCCGGCGGAGCGGAACCTTCCACCGGACTGACTTAAGAAAAAGGAGAAATCCCTATGGCAAACATGAAACCATTCCGGTGTATCCGTCCCGGTAAGGAAGTGGCGTCCCAGGTGGCGGCACTTCCTTATGACGTTTATAACCGGCAGGAGGCAAAGGCAGTGGTGGAGAAGAATCCCCTTTCGTTTCTGGCCATTGACCGTGCGGAAACCCAGTTCGGGGATGATATGGACCTGCATGATCCGGCTGTGTATACAAAGGCAAAGGAGATGCTGGAGCAGTGGCTGGAGAGAGGCACCTTTCTGGAGGACAGCCGGGAGTGCTATTATGTCTATGAGCTGACCATGGACGGAAGAAGCCAGACCGGAATCGTAGGCTGTGCTTCCGTGGACGATTATGTCAGCGGTGTTATCAGGAAACACGAGAACACCCGGGAGGACAAGGAGCAGGACCGGATCTGCCATGTGGATGTGACCGGCGCCCACACCGGCCCCATTTTCCTGGCTTACCGGTCTGATCCGGAGCTTAACGGGCTGGTAGGGCAGGTGTGCAGCCAGGAGTGTCTCTATGATTTTACGGCAGAGGACAAGGTCCGCCACCGGGTATGGCAGGTAACGGATAAGGACCTGGTGGCAGGCATCAGCCGGTGCTTTGGCCGCATTCCCAGTCTCTACATTGCAGACGGCCATCACCGGGCCGCCTCCGCGGTAAAGGTGGGCTTAAAGCGCAGGGCGGAGAATCCGGGCTATACCGGGGAGGAAGCGTTCAACTCCTTCCTGTCTGTGGTATTTCCCGATGACCAGCTGATGATCATGCCTTACAACCGGGTGGTGAAGGATTTGAACGGGCTGGACAAGGAGGCATTTCTGGAGCGGGTTTCCCAAAGCTTTTCTGTGGAGAAGCGGGGGAAAGAGGCCTGCCAGCCGGATACGCCCCGCCATGTGGGCATGTATCTGGACGGAGAGTGGTATGAGCTGTCCGCAAAAGCCGGAATCTGTCCCAATGACCCGGTGAAGGGCCTGGATGTGTCCATCCTCCAGGATGCCCTGCTGGCCCCGGTTCTGGGCATCCAGGACCCCCGCACCGATGCCAGGATTCAGTTTGTGGGAGGCATCCGGGGACTGGGAGAGCTTGAGCGGCTGGTGGACACCGGGCAGGGGGCCGTGGCATTCTCCATGTACCCTACCTCCATTCAGGAGCTGTTTGCCGTGGCAGACGCGGGCCTTCTGATGCCGCCTAAGTCTACCTGGTTTGAGCCTAAGCTGCGGAGCGGGCTGTTTATTCACAGACTGTAAAAGAAAATATACCAGTGACAGATATGTTTCAAGGTGTTACACAGGGGCTGTCGCAAAATGGCAGATTTCCTCAATATGTAGTTCGGATATCCGGCAGATATCATCTGTATATTGTGGAAACTTGGAATTTTGCGACAGCCCATTTTTTGATTTGCAGTTACAGTTCGCGGGGCGGGGAAAACTGGACGGAAACAGACGTCAAGCTGGCTTGTAAGACTGTTT
>CAJTOV010000015.1 GCA_910577765.1 uncultured Lachnospiraceae bacterium | reverse complement strand
AACAGTCTTATAAGCCAGCTTGACGTCTGTTTCCGTCCAGTTTTCCCCGCCCCGTCTGAACTGTTACACTTCCCTAGCATTATCATCCAAAAATAAGCAAATTATGTATTGACAATCCGGCCCGGCTTAGGTAGAATATAAAAGTATGTTTACATTGAACTGTCCGTGTCCAGACTTTGATGCAAACCAAAGGTGAAAATAATGATTAAACATGGAGGTGCCCAGATTGGCTAACATTAAATCTGCAAAGAAGAGAATTTTAGTAAATGAAACCAAGGCCGCCAGAAACAAGGCCATCCGTTCCAAAGTAAAGACCGCCTGCAAGAAGGTGGAAGCTGCTGTAACTGCCAAGGACAAGGCTGCTGCCCAGGCAAGCTTACTGGCTGCTACTTCCGAGGTTGACAAGGCATGCACCAAGGGTGTGTACCACAAGAACACCGCTTCCAGAAAGATCTCCCGTCTTGCCAAGATGGTCAACGGACTGGCTTAAGAGCCTGCATCTGCTGGAACAGATATTTGATAATAACAGAAACTCCGGTTCAGAGGTGTGCTGAACCGGAGTTTTTTACTTCCGCGGACCATGTATGATTCTACCCCATTTATGGATAATATACATATCTGGATAATCCTGATTAAATAGATTCAGGGGTGAACAGCATGATTCTCTACGACAGACTTTGGGGAACTCTGAAAGAACGGGGCATCTCCCAGTACAGACTCATAAAGGAATACGGTGTCAGCGCCGGGCAGATCGGCCGTCTCAAGAAGAATTCCTATGTTTCCACACACACCATAGACATGCTCTGCACCATTCTGGATTGCCGGGTGGAGGATGTCATGGAATTCTGTCCGGACCCGGAGCAGGCCCCGCCGGACAAGGACCGCCACGGATTCCGGTAAACACCGGCCAGGGGCAGACCTGCCCCTCTTTCCTGCTGCCCAGGCCGTCTCCCGGCAGACCCGGCACATGGAAGCCGGCATCCGGCCATTTCCCCTTGTCAGTATTCTTTGGTAATCAGAAGCTCCACTGCCAGCCGGTCCTGGAGCTTTCCGCTTTTCACAGCCTCCTCCGCACGGACACACAGCTCCACATAGGAACAGATCTGGTCCCGGGTGAACTGTCTTGCCTGGGGCATCACCTTGCCCACCACAAAAGGCTGCATTTTCAGCCTGGAGGCAATGGCTCCTTTGTCCAGCCCCTTTCCCATCAGCTCCTTGACCTGGAGGATCTGGTTGAACTGGCGGGCAATGAGAAAGAGAATCCGCATAGGCGGTTCCTTTAAGGTCAGCAGATCCTCATACAGATCCATGGCCTTTCTTGTCTGGCGGCTGGAAATGGCAGCGATCATCTCAAAGATCCGGCTGGTAACCCGCACCGTACACACCGCCTCCACGTCCTGGTCCGTGATCACCTCCCGGCCCAGGGTATAGCTTACCAGCTTTTCCAGCTCCATGCGGATATTCTCCATGTCATCCCCGGTCATCTCCAGAAAATGCTCCATGGTACGGCCGGTAATCTTCTTTCCTTCCTTTGCCAGGATTCCCCCGGCCCACCGGGCCAGGGAGGCCCCGTCCTGCTTTCCCATCTCCGCGGCATGGCCCAGCTCCCGCACCTTCTTGTAGAGCCGGCTGCGCTTATCCACCTCCGACTCCACAAACACCAGGCAGGTGGTATCCGGCATGGACGGCAGATACTGGACCAGAATGTCCGGCGCAGACTTAAAGAACCCGCTGTTCTCCACCAGGATCAGCCTGCGCTCCGCAAAGAACGGCATGGTATCCGCCAGACGGACCAGCTCCTGCACATCCAGCCCCTTCCCTTCAAATACGGCTGTATTCATGGTATCCTCACCGGCCACAGCATCCCGCAGACGGTTTTTGTAGCTGTTTCTGAGAAATGTCTCCTCCCCAAAGATCAGATATACAGGCCGGAATGTATGCTCTTTGATATCCTGGTTCAATGTCTGCATCCTGTCTCCTCCCTACTTCCCATGGTATCCGTTTCCCCGCTTATCCGCTGTCCCCAAAGTCCCGGGAACCTGGTGGGAGAAATGTGCTAAACCGGGCCGTCTTCCCATCGGTCTCAATGGTAACGGCCCCATGCTTTGCCGTCTCATAGATCACGCTCCCTGTCTCCTTCAGCGCATCTGTCACCTGCCGGTGCGGGTGCCCGTACCGGTTCCCCTCCCCGTAAGAGATCACCGCAAATCCGGGCCGGACCCGGTCCAGCCACTGCTGCCCGGTGGAACTGTCCGAGCCGTGGTGGGCCACTTTCAGCACCTGTATCCCTTCCAGGTATTCCGCTGCCCAGGCAGAGTCCAGAAGATCCTGTTCCCCTTCCCTGGACATGTCCCCGGTCAGCAGCATGTGAAATCCCCGGTAATCGGCCCGGAGAACCAGGGACTGTTCATTCCGCTCCTGTCTGGGAGCCGGGTCCGGGTATAAGCAGGTCAGGGTCAGCTCTCCCAGGGTCAGAAAATCTCCCTGCTTCATGGTCATAACCGTTCCGCCGGTTTCCTCCACCAGCATCCGGAGTTTCCCATACGCCTCATCGTCCTCCCCGGCAGCCGGGATCACCAGACTGGCAATCCGTATCCGGGGCACCTGCTCCAGAAGATACACGAGACCGCTGATATGGTCCTGGTCCGGGTGGGACACCACCGCACAGTCGATCCGGGTCAGGGCCCTGCTTTTCAGATACGGCTCCAGCCGGTATCTTCCCAGCTCCTTCTCATCGCTGCTTCCTCCGTCTACCAGCACGGCAGCCTGCCGGGTCCGCAGACAGATGCCGTCCCCCTGGCCCACGTCCAGAACGGTCACCTCCAGCCCCTTCACCGGAAGGGGAACCAGCACCGCAGCCAGAATCCCGGCTCCCAGCACCAGACCCCGAACCCTGGTCCCCTTCCCAGGCACCTGCCGGCAGTACATACGGTACAGTACCGCCCCCAGCACCAGGTAGTAGGCCAGAATCTGCCAGCCCTCCGGCCTTCCGGCCACCAGAACTCCTCCCGGCAGACGGTCGCACAAACGGCACATGCCTTCGTAGAAGGCCAAAATCCCCACACCGCCTCCCACCGCAAACCGGCCCGCCCTCAGGGACAGGCTTCCCAGAACCACCCCGGCGGCTCCCGAGGCCAGCACCAGCCCCATAAGAGGAACCAGCACCAGATTCAGCGCCATGCCCCACAGGGGAATCTGATAGAAATGATACAGCTGCACCGGCACCGTGGCCAGGTGGATACCTATGGCCGCAGCCAGCGTCCGGCGCAGCCAGGCCGGACGGACCAGACCGGTGTCCTCCGCCTCCCCCAGCCACCGCTCCAGGCAGGGTGCGGCCACGCCGATACCCAGAATGGCCCCAAAGGACAACTGGACCCCGGCCTGGAAAATCAGACAGGGGCTTTCCCACAAAAGCAGAAGCGCCGCTAAGGCCAGGGCTGACAGAAGGTCATAGGTTCTTCCCAGGTACGCGGCTCCGAACCCGCAGAGGGTCATGACCAGGGCCCGCCTGACGGAAGCCGAACCGCCGGCCATTACACTGTAGCCGGCCAGAAAAAGGCCCCCCAGAACCCCGCCGGTACCATACCCGGCACCCAGAAGGCGAAAGCCTCCATAGACGGCACCTGCCAGCAGGGACAGGTGAAGTCCGCTGACTGCCAGCAGGTGGGCGATCCCCTGGTCCTGGTACAGCCTGCGGATATCCCCGTCCAGAGCCGTCTTGTCTCCCAGAAGGGCGGCGCAGAAGATTCCCGCCTTTTTGGCAGGTGTGATCTGTTCCAGGATCTGCCCGGCACCGGAAGCCTGCCTGCGCAGAAACTCCCGGAAAGGCCGGCAGCCGGTGTTGCGGATCTCAAGGGAATCCGCCATCACCGAAAAGACCAGCCCCTGCCCCCGGTAATACTGCCGGAAATCAAACTCCCCGGGATTTCTGGCTGTCTTCATCTGTCTGGCCTTTCCCTGGACATAAAGCAGATTCCCGGTCTTTAAGGCATTAACCAGTTCCTGTTCCCCGGCACCTGCATAGACCAGAAGCCTGCGCAGCTTCCACGTTTCTGACGGCTCCGTCCCGGCTGGGACTCTCGCCAACTCTGCCCTGGCCGGGTTTTCCGCTGGCTCTGTCCTGGCTAAAGCTTCCTCCAGCCATCCCTGGCAGTCTGCCAGCTCCAGGGTCCACCCCTTCTCCCGCTGCCATACTGCCTCCAGACGGCCGGTGACACATATCTGCTTCCCGTCCAGCCCCAGGGCCTGCTCCCGGTCACAGATTTTCTGCTCCAGTCCGGCCCGGCCCATGCCCAGAACAAGAAATGCCGGCAAAAACAGCATCCATCCTCTCCTGCCTGCCAGCATCCACAAAGCCACTGACAGAACCGTCCCTGCCAGGGCTGCGGCAGCCATCCCCATAGCTGCCGGATTCATCAGGCCCACTGCCTCTCCAAGCACAAATCCTCCTGATAAGATCAGAAGCGGCCTTTTAATTGTCTGTTCCTCCTATATAATCCAGGTTTCTCCCAAAAGGGGCGCTTAAGGAAACCGAATCCCGGAATGTGGCATTCTGTTCCCCGTTGATGGTGATCTGAACCCGGTTCACCGTAGACAGCTCCGAAAGGGAATTGACAATGGAGTAGATGGGAATATACTCCTTCACTTCCAGCTGGTTGTTGAGAAAGGTGGTGTCAAAGTTCAGATAGCATACATTTTCGTTGACCGATACATTGAGCAGACGGGTCTGGGGGTCCAGGGTAGGCATAAGCCCCTGCTCCGGGCCGCTGATCAGCTCCCCCAGGATCACCTGCTCCAGGGATGTATTGATATTGTGGACCACCTCCCGCTTTTCCGGGTACAGCAGTTCCCCCTGGCCGTCGGTAAAATACAGGGTCAGCTCCGTCCGCTCATAGGCATTGACATCGCTGATGCTGTCGATAAAATCACTGGCAGACACCATGCCCACCGGCATACCGCCAGAGTCCATCAGGGGCTGCTGGCCGGAATAGATATTGATGTACTCAATTCCCGGTATCTGGGTCAGGGTCCTGGCCAGGGCCGCCCGGCACAGTATCTCCCGGTAGGACTTCATGCTGGTGTAATTGTTGTCAAAATACAGATACAGCACAATGTCCTCCTGCCGGTATCCCTGGTACACCACCTTGTCCGACAGGGCTGCCTGGCAGTCCACATAAGCCGGCACATTCTGAAACTGGTCCATAAGCTCCTGGATCAGATAATCCGTCTCCGTGGTTCCGGTCCGGTACTCCTGGGACACCAGACGGGTCATGGCCGGATTCAGGTAGTAGATCTGGTACACCGGCAGTTCTTCCTCCGTGGTGTCTGCTTCTGCTTTACAGCCGGCCAACACCAGGGATGCCAGCCATATAAGACCGGCCAGAACCAGGTACTTCCATCTTCTTTTCATGTCAGGTACTCCTAACTAGGCAATGTAATTCAGCGGAATCCGCAGGGTAAAGATACTGCCCTCTCCGGTTTTGCTGCTGATCTTGATGACACCCTTATGCATCAGAACCACACTTCTGGTAATGGACAGTCCCAGCCCGCTTCCTCCGGTCTCCCGGGAACGTGCCTTATCCACCCGGTAGAACCGCTCGAAGATCCGGTTCTGCTCCTCCTCCGGAATTCCGATACCCGAATCCGCCACCTTCACATAGAAAAATTTGTGGTCCGCATCCAGGGTGACCCGGACCCAGCCCTCCTCCTGGTTGTATTTGATGGCATTCTCCACCAGGTTGCTGATGGCCAGGGACAGCTTCATCTCGTCCACATCCGCCGTTACCTCCCGGATGCTTTCAAAGATCAGCTCAATCTTGCGCCGGTTGGCAATGGGCCGCAGACGCTTTAATATCTGCTTTACAAATCCGTTGATATTTACCTGGGTAATGTTCAGCTCCGCCTTACTCTTGTCCATCCGCACCAGGGTCAGAAGATCGTCAATGATCTTGCTCTCCCGGTCGATCTCCACGGAGATATCCTCCATAAATTCCCGGTACAGCTCTGCCGGCACATCCTCCATTCCCATAAGGGAATCAGCCAGCACCCGGATGGAGGTAATGGGGGTCTTCAGCTCATGGGACACATTGGACACAAACTCCTGGCGGGACTGGTCCACCTCCTTTAAGGTGGAAAGGGTCCGCTCCACGGCCCGGGAAATATCCCGGGTCTCCTTGTACCAGTCGGCGCTGATGTCCGTATCCAGGGCCCCCTCCGCCACATGGTTTAACTTGCCCTGAAACTTGGCAAAGGGCCGCATCAGCATGGTAATCACCATCAGGGCAATCAGCAGAAGAGCCAGGAACACCATGAGCTGCACCAGAAGGGCCCGGTCTGCCACCGTATCCACCACCGAAAGCACGGTCTCGGCAGAGGCGATGATCACCAGGACCCCGTCGATTCCCTGGTCCTGGGCCGAATTATAAATGGGAAATGCCTGGGCAAAATAGCGCTTTTCCCGGTTATATTTGCTGCTTGTTTCCCCCTGGAAGCAGCGGATCACTTCCTCTGCCACCAGCATCCGCTTCTCCGCCAGATGAAAGCTGTCCTGGACAATGCGGAAATCTTTATTGACCACCACGATCCGGCCATTGTAGATGTCCGCCATGGTACTGATCTCATTGTCCATAAGGCCATCTTTGTTCTCACCTTTCAGATATCCGGTCCGGGTCAGCTTGCTGCTGAGAATCTGGCACTGGTTCTGCACCTCCATCATCCGGGAATCAATCTGTCCCTGGCGGAAGGATTCCACCACGGTCACCGTGCATAAAACCATGGGAACCAGGCCGAATACCACCAGCAGAAGAACCACCGGAAGCTTTAAACTGACCGTAAACTTCCCCTTCCACGGAAGCAGGTTCCTTCTCTCCTCTTCCATTGCCGTCTATTCCGCCTTTATATCCAGCTGTTTTGTGCAGGTGACAGCCAGGGAACCGGGGCCGATGTGGCAGGCCACACTTAAGGACAGGGTGGCAATGTCAATCTCCGGGGCCTTGGGATAAGCCTGGCGCAGTTCCGCGGCAAACTCCTCTGCTGCCTCACGGTTGCAGGAGTGGACCACAGACAGCCAGGTATGCTCTGCCTCCGGGTCCTGGAACCGGGTCTCCAGATCCCTGGCAACCGCCGACAGCATAATGGTCTTGGCCTGTTTCACGGTACGGGCCTTGGAAAATGCGTCCAGCTTCTCTCCCTGGATCTGGAGAACCGGCTTGATCCGCAGCAGAGTCCCCAGAGCCGCGGCGGCCGGTGTAATGCGCCCGCCCTTTTTTAAATATTTCAGAGTATCCACCATAATATAGATGCTGGAATCCATCTTGGTCCGTTCCAGCTCCTGCCGGATGGCGGCCCCGTCCATGCCGGCGGCAGCCATGGCCACCGCATCCAGGGCAGACTGGCGCTGGGTGGTGGAAATCCGCTGGTTGTTAACCACCTGCACCTTTTCCCCATACTCCTCCGCCAGCACAAGGGCCGTCTGGCAGGAGCCGCTGAGTCCGCTGGACATGGGAATATGGACGATCTGGTCATGGTCCTCCAGAAGCCGGTTCCACAAGCTCATAACCGTATCCGGCGACGGCTGGGACGTCTTGATCTCTGCTCCCGCCTCCTGATACCGGTAAAATCCTTCCTGGTCCAGGGAGATTCCCTCCTCATACGTCTCCCCGTCAATCATAAACGGCATGGGCAGAACCACAAGGCCCAGGTCATCTGCCTCTTCCAGCCCCACACCGCTGTTGCTGTCCACAACCACTGCTATCTTCATACGCCATTCTCCTTCTGCTTATGATTCGTAGTAACTGCCCGGGCAGGACAGCTTCTTTATAAGCCCTGCTGTCCTTCCGGGCCGTTCCCGCTGTTCTGTACCGATGTATACAGCTGGTGATAGATTCCCTTCTTCTCCAGCAGTTCCCTGTGATTGCCGGCCTCCACGATCCGCCCTTCGGAAAGCACCAGAATCCGGTCCGCGTTCTGGATGGTGGTCAGTCTGTGGGCAATGGTCACTGTGGTCCGCCCTATGGCCAGACGCTCCAGGGACTGGGACACCACCACCTCGCTCTCATTGTCCAGGGCCGAGGTTGCCTCGTCCAGAATCAGGATGGCCGGATTCTTTAAGAAGACCCGGGCAATACTGATCCGCTGTTTCTGTCCCCCTGACAGCTTGACTCCCCGCTCGCCTACATAGGTATCGTACCCGTCCTTAAGCTCCGAGATAAACCCATGGGCGCCTGCCATCCGGGCCGCCTCCATGACCTCCTCCCGGGAAGCCTCCGGCCTTCCGTAGGCAATATTCTCGTAGACGGTCCCGGAGAACAGATACACATCCTGCTGGACGATTCCGATATTGGAGCGGAGACTCTGAAGGGTGATTCCTTTCAGTTCCCTGCCGTCAATAAAGATCTCCCCGCTGGTGGTATCATAGAACCGGGGAATCAGGTTGCACAAGGTGGTCTTGCCGCCGCCGGAAGGTCCCACCAGGGCGATCTTTTCGCCGGGACGGATGTCCAGCACAATATCCTCCAGTACCGAATTATGGTCATCCGGATACTCGAAGCTTACATGCTCAAACCGGATGGCCCCCTCCACATGCTCTAAGTCCCTGGCTCCCGGCTCATCCAGAATATCAATCCTGGAATCCATGATCTCCACAAACCGCTCAATGCCGGTCATTCCCCGCTGGAACTGCTCCGCAAACTCGATGATCCGCCGGATGGTGGCCAGCAGGGTAGTCACATAGAGGGTGTAGGCCACCAGGTCTCCCGGCCCGATGATGCCCCTGACCATGAAAATGCCTCCGGCAATGATCACAACCAGATACATCAGCCCGTCAAACATGCGGATGGTATCCTGAAAGGCTGCCATATACAGGTAGGATTCCCGTTTGATCCGGAAGAACGCCTGATTGTCCTCCCGGAACTTCTCAATCTCAATATTCTGGTTGGCAAAGGCCCGGACCACCCGGTTCCCCAGCAGGTTATCCTCGATTCTGGCGTTCAGCTCCCCGATCTGGTTCCTCTGGCGCCGGAAGGCTTTCTTCACCCGGATATTAAAGTAGGTGCAGGAAACCACCATCACCGGAATAAACACAAAGATCACCACCGTCAGAGGCAGACTGATGCGGGAGAGAATGATAAAGGCGATCACGGCCTTTAAAAAGGCAATGAAGAATTCCTCCGGACAGTGATGGGCAAATTCCGTGACATCGAAAAGGTCACTGGTAATCCGTGCCATAATCTGCCCTACTTTGGTATTGTTAAAGTAGCTGTCGGAAAGCTTCTGCAAATGCTCAAACGCATCCTGGCGCATGTCCGTCTCTATCTTCGTCCCCATTACATGGCCGGTGTAAGCCATGTAAAAGGCGGCCAGCCCGTCCACGATCCGCAAAAGGAAATAGATCCCGCCGATCTTTAAGATGGTCCCTGCGGAAAGGGCGGCCAGGTCTTTCAGTCCCTGGTCTGTAATAAACCGCAGGATCAGCGGCAGCACCAGCTCACAGACCGTAGTCAGGGATGCACAGAACAGGTCGAACACCATGGTCTTCCAGTATTTCTTATAGTATGGAACAAATCTCCGCAATAATTCCGATGTCTTCACAGGAATCCTCCCTCCGGCCGCAGCGGCACCAGTCTGTATGAAATCCCAATCCACTTCAGCCGCGGCCCTTCTTTTGGGTGCACTTTCTCTATTCTAACGTATTTCCGCCGGAAATGGAAGTCTCTTTTTCGTTCCCGTTCACGGGGCGGGGAAAACTGGACGAAAACAGATGGTTTGACGAATTGTGTCTTGTGCTTTATAATGGGGAAAGAGTCCGGCAACGGACAAATATCAGGAAGCAAAGGGGATGGATACAATGCCTTATTGTCCAAAATGTAATATGGAATTCATTGACGGAATCACCGTCTGCAGCGACTGCGGCGGCCCTCTGGCAGAGTCAAAGGAAGCGGCCGACGCCATGAAGCGGCAGCAGCGCCAGGAGGAACTGGATGCCCGCAGGCTGGCCCAGTACCGGGAGATGATGGGCCAGTACCGGGAGATGATGGAAGGATACCAGGCCATGCAGGAGACTTCCTCCCATGCCGGGCCGGAAACCCTGGCCCAGTACCAGGAAATGATGGACCATTACCGGGAGATGATGGAAGGATACCAGGCCATGCAGGAGACCTGCCCCCACGCCGGGGCGGAAACGGTTCCTTTGCCGGATGGCGTGAATGTTCCCGCCGGACCGCCTATGGACGGAGCCTGGGAGGTGGCCGGCAGCCCTCTGGCTGTACCGGTACGCAAAGGCCGGACCGGCCCTTCCCAGGTCTATGTGAAGAAATCCCAGAAATACGACGACCTTAAATCCTCGGCCTCCGCCTTTCTCCTGGTAGGCGGTGTCCTGACTGTGGCGGCAGTCCTCTTCTGGAGCAATATGCTGCACCTGCCCATGAATGATGCCTCCCGCCTGATCACCCAGTCTGTGGTCACGGTCATGGGGATCGCTTCCCTGGTGGTGGCCTTCACCTCCCTGAAATCCGCCAAGGCCATGAAGGGGGAGATCGCCCAGGAAGAGAACGACACCCGCCGGCTGGTGGACTGGTTCGTAACCACCTGGCAGAAGGAGGAACTGGATGCCCGGATTGCCCGGGAGTCCGGGGACCTGACACCGGAAGAGACCAGTCTGAAGCGCTTTGACCTGATCCAGGATATCCTGGTCACCAGCCATGACCTTCCGGACCAGTCCTATGTGGACCTGCTGGCAGAGGAGATCTATACCCGGCTGTATGAAGAGCAGTAGACCTGGGGACCAGCGGCATGCAGGAGGCTTTCCTGTTTGCCGGACAGAGAACGCGCACCATCCGGTGCGCGTTTGTTTCGTCTATACCAGCAGGGACTTTCCGGTCATCTCGGCAGGCTGTGCAAGACCCATCAGCTCAATCAGGGTAGGCGCAATATCTGCCAGACAGCCGCCCTCTCTCAGCTTCCGGGACGGATCTGCGTTGACCAGGATAAAGGGCACCGGGTTGGTAGTATGGGCGGTAAAGGGTTCTCCGGTCTCATAGTCCACCAGCTGCTCCGCATTGCCGTGGTCCGCACAGATGAACAGGACCCCGTCCACTTCCCGGATGGCATTCACAGCCCTGCCCACGCAGGCATCCACAGTCTCGATGGCCTGGATGGCGGCGGCCTCCACTCCTGTATGGCCCACCATATCCGGATTGGCGAAATTGATGATGATCACATCGTATTTGCCGGATTTGATGGATTCCACCAGCTTGTCGCACACGCCGGGAGCGCTCATCTCCGGCTTTAAGTCATAGGTAGCCACTTCCTTGGGCGAGGGAATCAGGAAACGGTCCTCCCCCGGATTCGGCTCCTCGATCCCCCCGTTAAAGAAGAAGGTCACATGGGCGTATTTCTCAGTCTCGGCGATTCTTGCCTGGGTCTTTCCGTTTGCAGCCAGGAACTCACCGAAGGTATTGGTAATGCTCTCCTTCTCAAATGCCACCAGCTTGTTGGGAATGGTTTCGTCATAGTCCGTAAAGCACACGTAGGTGGTGCGGACCCGCTCTCCCCGGTCAAAACCGTCAAACCGGTCATCGCAGAAGGCCCGGGTCATCTCCCTGGCCCGGTCCGGACGGAAGTTGTAGAAGATCACGGAATCATTGTCCCGGATCATTCCCACCGGCGCCCCGTTCCGGGTGATCACGGTGGGCACTACAAACTCGTCGGTCTTTCCTGCATCGTAGGAGGCCTGGATGGCATCGGCTGCGCTCTCATTCTGTGCCCCCTGGCCTTTTGTCAAAGCATCATAAGCCAGCTTCACCCGGTCCCAGTTCTTGTCCCGGTCCATGGCGTAGTAGCGGCCCTCCACCGTAGCCACCTGGCCTGCGCCTATCTCCTGCATCTTTGCCTCCAGGGCTTCCACATACTCTTTGCCCGAAGCCGGAGGCGTGTCACGGCCGTCCAGGAAGCAGTGGACATACACCTTGTCCAGACCGTTTCTCTTTGCCAGCTCCAGCAGTCCGTAGATATGGGTATTATGGCTGTGTACACCGCCGTCGGACACCAGCCCGAACAGATGCAGGGCAGAGTCATGGTTCTTACAATTGTCCACCGCCGCCATAAATGCCTTGTTCTCAAAGAAATCCCCGTCCTGGATGGATTTGGTGATTCTGGTCAGCTCCTGGTACACGATCCGTCCGGCTCCCATATTCAGGTGGCCCACCTCGGAATTGCCCATCTGGCCATCGGGAAGTCCCACAGCCAGACCGCTGGCCTGGCCCTTGACAAAGGGGCACTGGCTCATAAGCTGGTCCATCACCGGAGTCCTGGCCTCGCACACTGCATTGGCCTCACATTTGTCATTGAGACCATAGCCATCCAGAATCATAAGTACCACTGGTTTCTTGCTCATATGAAATCTCCTTTTATTTAACGACCCTTCACCGGTCCATTGCAACAGATAAAGCATGCCAATCGTTAAAATATTGACGATCTGTAGGTAATCCGCACCCGGAACCTTCTCCCGGCCAGACTGCAATCCTAATTGTACTGTATTTCAAACAATTTTTCAAGACTCTGGAGCAGGTTTGTGGGACGGGACTTTTCCGTTAAGTTCACGGGGCAGGGCCCTCAGTCCTTCAGATCCGCCAGATATTGTTTCACCTGGTCGTCCACATCCTGGAGCATGGAGGCTTTTGCCGGCTTTGGCAGCCTTTCCTGGGCTTCCCGGGTCAGACGGCCTGTACGCTCAATATCCTCCTTTAAATCCGAGGCCGACATGAGAAGGCAGCCCTGGCCCCGGATGATCAGCTGCTCCAGGCCGTCGGAGGTGGCCACGGTCACCCGGTAGCGGCGGCCCATCTGGTGGGCAAATTTCTCGATATACTGGTCAGCGGTCTCTGCCTCCTTTGTGTAGACCACATGGATATTGTGGTAATCCATGGCGCTTCCCGGATTGCCGGTTACCTTGTAGGCGTCAAATACCACGATCAGGGAACACCGGTAATATGCCTGGTAATTACAGAGAATATCCATCAGCTTCTGCCGTGCCCCGTCGATGGTCACCTCTGCCAGATCCCGCAAATCCTCCCAGGCATAGATAATATTGTATCCGTCCACCAGCAGGTAATCCTCCAGCCCCTCTCCCCCTGGCCGGAAGTACCCGGGTCTGCCCATGAGAAAATCCTGGCCGGAAAGGGACGTCGGCTTCTGTCCGGAAGCGTCTCCGGAATGTCTGTTTTTCTGGCTGCTGCCGGAAGTATGTCCGGAAGGGGTTCTCTGGCCCCTGCCGGAACCCCTTCCGGATGCCTGCCCTGTCCCTGCCTTCCCCGGGTCATATTCCACCTGCCTTCTGCCGCTGTCCCGGTTCCGTTTTCCCTCCCCGTAGGTGCGGGTGAAGATGGCCTCCAGCTCCTTGTCCTCTGCCCCGAAGGCTGCCTGGGTCCCGGAATCCCGCCGGCTGCCGGGGAAAGCGGCAGCCTTTAGCCGGCCAGTCCCTAATTCCTCGTCCCCCTGCCTTCCAGAAGCCAGGGGACTTTCCACCTGCATATGCTGCTTCACCTCATACCAGGGAACCACATATCCTGCCCCATGGGCACAGAATACGGAGCCGGTAGGATTGGCCAGGTCCAGCTCCGGGTCATAATCCAGGGCTTCCACCACCTCTTCCTCATTGTGGCACAGATCATACCCGGCCAGGGAGCAGGAGAACCGGCCCCTTCCACGGGTGTAGGCCGTCACCTCCATGGCATACCCGCCCAGGGTGGACACCGGCCCGGTTCCTGTCAGCACCGCCAGATCCCCTTCCAGGTCCGGCGGCTGGAACCGGGCGTTCAGCCGCTCCAGATCCATCATGGCCCGTCCCACTGATTCCGCCGGAATCTCCAGCCGGAAGGCATAATAAGGCTCCAGCAGCCTGCACCCGGCCTCCATTAGTCCCTGGCGCACGGCCCGGTAGGTGGCCTGGCGGAAGTCCCCTCCCTCCGTGTGCTTTAAATGGGCCCTGCCGGTAATCAGGGTAATCTTCATATCCGTGATCACGGAGCCGGTCAGAACCCCCCGGTGAAGCTTTTCCTCCAGATGGGTCAGCACCAACCGCTGCCAGTTCCGGTCCAGCACATCCTCGCTGCATGCGGATTCCAGCTGGAGACCGCTTCCCCGCTCCCCAGGCTCCATGAGAAGATGCACCTCCGCATAATGGCGTAAAGGCTCAAAATGCCCTACCCCCTCCACGGCCCTGGCAATGGTTTCCTTATAGACGATTCTGCCCGGACCAAATTCCACATCCAGCCCGAACCGTTCCTTTACCAGGCCTTTGACAATCTCCATCTGTACCTGGCCCATGACCTGGGCCTGGATTTCCTGCAGCTCCTGGTCCCACACAATGTGAAGCTGGGGCTCTTCTTCTTCCAGCTGCTTTAAGTTGCGCACCTGTTCCTGGACATTGACATCCTCCGGAAGGAGGATGCTGAAATTCAGTACCGGTTCCAGAACCGGCGCTCCGGTCTCACGTTCCAGGCCCATGCCCTGGCCCGGGCAGGTGGTCACCGGTCCGGTGACGGCGCATAGGGTTCCGGGACCGGCTTCGTTGACCGGCTCAAACCGGGAGCCGGAGTAGAGCCGGATCTGGTTGATCTTCTCCGTCTCCTTTCCTGGCAGCAGGTCCCTGACCCGCAGCATTCCTCCGGTGATCTTCATGTGGGTCATCCGGTTCCCCTGGCTGTCCCTGGAGATCTTGAACACCCTTGCGCCAAATTCCGCCGGATATTCCGGCACGGTACAGTACTCCTTAAGCCCCAGAAGAAATTCCTCCACCCCCTGAAGCTTTAAGGCCGAGCCGAAAAAGCAGGGGAAAACCTTCCGCTGCCGGATCATCTGCCGCACATCCCCGTCCCCGACGGTTCCCTGCTCCAGATAAGTCTCCAGAACCCCTTCGTCACACATGGCCAGCTCTTCCATCCACAGATCCCGCTCCAGTCCGAAATCCACGCAGCTTCCGTCCAGACGGGCTTTCAGCTCCTTTGTCAGCCGTTCCCGGTCCGTACCTGGCTGGTCCATCTTATTGACAAACACAAATACCGGGATTTTGTAACGCTTCAAAAGCTTCCAGAGGGTCTCCGTGTGCCCCTGGACCCCGTCCGTCCCGCTGACCACCAGAATCCCGTAATCCAGAATCTGCAAAGTCCGTTCCATCTCCGGGGAGAAATCCACATGGCCCGGGGTATCCACCAGGGTCACAGTGGTGTCCCCCAGAGAGAAGATGGCCTGTTTGGAAAATATGGTGATCCCCCTGGCCCGCTCCATCTCGTAGGTATCCAGAAAGGCATCCCGGTTGTCTACACGGCCTAATTTGCGGATGCTTCCGGTCAGGTACAGGATGCTTTCTGACAAGGTGGTCTTTCCTGCGTCCACGTGGGCCAGGATTCCGATTACGTTTTTCTTCATGGTGGTCTGGTCTGCTTTCTGTCTGTAGGGGTCTGTAGGTTACCTAACATTTGTAGTATATGTTCCAGGGTTTGTCAAGAGGGTTTGTGAACCGCAGCCCGTCTGAACTGTTACCTATTCACGGGGGACATCTTCTTGTCCGGCTATGCCGGACAAGAAGATGCTCCCTACCCTGGGCACCGGATGAACGGACATGGTCAGTTCCCTGGCGTCCTGGTCCGGGCCGGAAGGGTCCTGGGGCCCGGAGGGCTCCGGTTTTGGCGCTGCCTGCACTGGCAGCAGCGGCAGGTCCCTGGCAGTCTTAAGGATACTCCCAGGCACACCGGGGGCAGCGGCAGGCCACAGGTTCCAGGGGGAACCTTCCTTCAGCCACCCAGCCATGGACTGGCAGCCCCACGCCTGCTGCCAGCCATAAAGGTCTCCCGGACAATGGGCATAAGCGGGAAACCGGCTGGTCAGAACCACAAAGCACAAGGCTATGGCAATCTCTTTTGCATTATTCGTTTTTTTCATGCTGTCCCTTTCTCACGGTCACGTGGTTTTTGCTGTTTCCGGTTTGTCAGGGAGTCTGGCCGGGGGCCCTTCTCACAATGGTCATTCTGTCACCTCATCCAAAACTGCATCTCCGAATTCACCGGCGAAACGCCAGGACTTCATGAAATCATTTAAGAGCTTACCAGTATAGGAAATACTGGTGTAAGAAAAAGTATAACACAAAGGGAAGGATTATGCAAGTGTTGCAGGAAAGACTTTACACATATTTTATATTCTATTATAATATAACCAGAAGCTGAATGGTTTAAAATCGAAAGAAAGAAGGTGCCCTCATGTCACTGGAAGAACAGAAACAAGTTGCCATAGACTATTACGTAAATCTGATGCGAATCAAAGCTCACGAAACCGGCGAGAATAAAGAGCTGGATTATCAGATCAAAATCGCCAAAGTAAAGCTTTCCACCTTCAGTATTGATGTATCCCAACTGGAGTTTTGACCAAAAGCCGGAGGAGAACAGACTTGCACAAGTCTGTTCTCCTCCGTTTTTTTGCCTGATGAACCAGGATCACTGCTCTTCCTTCATCAGGGCTTCCTTATACACGCCCAGCTGTGCCGCTTCCGTCTCCGGAAGCTCCGGATACTGGGGACTGATCTTCTTTAAGACATCCAGAATGGCCTCGGACACCAGATAACGGGTGTACCATTTCTGGTCTGCCGGGAATACATACCAGGGGGCATTCCTGGATGCGGTCTCATTGATGGCGTCCTCGTAGGCTGCGCTGTACTCATCCCAGATGGCCCGCTCCGACAGATCGCTGCTGGAGAACTTCCAGTTCTTCTCCTGGCTGTCGATCCTCTCCATGAAACGCTCCTTCTGCTTTTCTTTGGACACGTTGAGGAAGATTTTCAGCACCCGGTAGCTGCTGTCATACAGATACTCCTCGTAATCCCGGATGTGTTTGTACCGCTTTTTGATCACATCGCTTTCCTTCAGGCAGCGCTTTGCCATGTTGTAGTTCTTGTACAGCTTGCGTACCTTCACCACCAGCACATCCTCGTAATAGGAGCGGTTGAAGATGGCAATCATCCCTCTTCTGGGCAGATTCCTGTTGCACCGCCAGAGGAAATCATGCTCCAGCTCTTCCTTGGAAGGCTGCTTATAGCTGTACACCTGCACCCCCTGGGGATTGACGCCGCCCATGACGTGACGGATGGTGCTGTCCTTTCCGGCGGCATCCCGGGCCTGCAAAATGATCAGAAGCCCCTCCTTCCCCTCCGCGTACAGCTTATCCTGCAAAGCAAAGATCTTCGCCTGGTTCTTTGCCGTCTTTTTCAGGATCTCTTCCTTGTCCACCTTGTCCTGCTTACTGTCTGTAGGCAATTTGTCCAGATGGAACTTTTTACTCCCATTGAAACGATACTGGTCCAGATAATCTGCCATAGTCTTCTCCTTTTCCTTGCTGAATTGCAGGCCCCCTACTGCTGCCCTGCCCGAACCGGTCCCCTGCCAGCGGGCAGTACAACGGTTTATGAAGCCGTCATTGCGTCTGCCAGTTCTTCCATCTTCGGCAGGTCCCCTGCCTTCATGACAGAGCGGATGGTAACCACCGGCTCCACCACTTCCACCTGCTTCATGGTCTCCAGAATGCCCTTCATGACCTTGGCTGCGCTGGGTGCCCAGGTGCCGTTTTCCATAAGGCCTACCTTGCGGTTCTGGTAGGTCTTGCTCTGGAGATGATGCAGAAACTCTTCCATGCAGGGGAAGACGCCGCCGTCGTAGCTGGCGGCTGCCAGAACCATACGGTCATACCGGAAGGCATCCTCCACCGCCTCAGCCACGTCAAACCGGGCCAGATCCCGGACCACCACCTTCTCTGCCCCCTTCTGCCGGAGAATCTCCGCCAGTTTCTCCGCTGCCGCAGCCGTGTTGCCGTGAATGGAAGCATAGGCCACCAGAATTCCCTTATCCTCAGGCCGGTAGCTGCTCCAGGTATCGTAAAGACCGATATAATACCCCAGGTTCTCATTGAGCATAGGGCCGTGGAGGGGGCAGATGCAGGCCACATCCAGCCCGGCCAGCTTCTTAAGCAGAGCCTGGACCGGTGCCCCGTACTTGCCTACGATATTAAAGTAATATCTCCGTGCCTCGCAGGCCCAGCCTTCCCCGTCATCCTCCGCGCTGAGGGCGCCGAATTTGCCGAATCCGTCTGCGGAAAACAGAATCTTCTCACTGCTTTCATAGGTCACCATCACCTCCGGCCAGTGGATCATGGGGGCCATGATAAAATTCAGGGTATGGCTTCCCAGACTCAGGCTGTCCCCCTCCTTCATCACCAGGGTCCGCCCCTCCAGCGGAAGGTCAAAGAACTGGGACAGCATGACAAAGGTCTTGGCATTGCCTACCAGAACCATGTCCGGGTAAAGCTCCGCCAGTCTGCCGATGCTTCCTGCATGGTCCGGCTCCATATGCTGGATCACCAGGTAATCCACCTTTCTTCCACCTAAGGCTCCTTTGAGATTCTCTTCCCACTGTGCCATCCCCCGCCTGTCCACGGTATCCATCACAGCCACCTTCTCGTCCAGAATCACATAGGAATTGTAGGAGACACCTGCCGGCACCGCATACTGGCTCTCAAACAGATCCAGGGTCTTATCATCTACACCGATATATTTTACCGTATCGGAAATCACTACATTCATCACACATCCTCCTCATTGTACGACTGTCCAGGGTACTAAAGACCTCTGACCGTAACTATTTTACTATATTCATCCAAAATGTCAAGGATGGGATTCGTTACTGCCCGCGAGAACATCTTCTTGTCCGGCTGTGCCGGACAAGAAGTATCAGGCGTATGCCCGATGCGGAAACAGCGGTGCTTCCTGTCCGGCTCCCGTTTACTTCCCAAACACTTCCTTTGCCAGCTTCATATTCTCCATAACCGGAACGCGGAACGGACACCGGGTCTCGCAGGCCCCGCACCGGATGCATTCCCCTGCATGGTGGGAAAGGACCTCATAATGCTCCCGCACCGTCTCCGGCACGCTCCCCTGGGCCCTGGCCAGATTCAGAAACTTCGTCACGGATGCCACATCAATGTATCTGGGGCAGGGCGCACAGTGGCTGCAGTACATGCAGTGTCCTTCCCAGCTGATGTTGGGGAAGGAGGCAAATGCCAGGGCATAGTCCTTCTCATCCTCCGGGGCCTCCTCATAGGCAGCGCTTTGTTCCAGCTGCTCCACGCTGCGGGCACCGGCCAGGACCGTGGCAACTGCCGGACGGGTCAGGGCGTAGTGAAGACACTGGTTCACGGTCAGGGCCTTCCCGGCAGGCGACAGCTTTGCATCCAGCAGATCCCCGCCGCCAAATGCCTTCATAACCGTGATTCCCACTCCCATCCTCTGGCAGGTTTCATAAAGCTCCTGCCGTTCCGGGTCCATATTGACCAGAGGCGCGGTGTAGTTGTCCGGCTTCCACAGCTCCTCCACATCCTCCCTGGCCGGCTGTAAATCATAGCAGGGGTTGACACTGAACATCAGTACCTGGATGTGGCCGCTTCTTACCGCCTCTAAGGCCACCTGGGGATTGTGGCTGCTGAGGCCGATGTGGCCGATGGTTCCTGCTGCCTTAAGTTCCCGGGCATAAGCAAGCACCGGTCCCTCCACAATCTCCTTCCAGTCTGCCAGGGAGTCACAGTAGTGGATCATCCCAATGTCTATGTAGCCGGTCTGAAGAAGGCTTAACATCTCCTCCATGCCGGCCTTCACATCCTCAATCTTCCGTGTCCGCTTATACTGGCCGTCCTGCCACACGGAACAGATGTGGGACTGGATGATGAATTTCTCCCTGCGGCCTTTCAGAGCCTGGCCTACGCTGGCGCGGACCTGGGGGCTGGAGGTGTAAAGGTCAAAATAATTGATTCCCAGCCCCTCTGCCGCGTCAAACATCCGTCCCGTATTCCGGCATTCATCCTCGGCAAAGCCCTCGCAGCCCATGGCGATCTCGCTGACCCTCAGTCCTGTGGTTCCCAGTTCCCGGTAGTTCATAAGCAGTCATCTCCTTTTAAAATATACGTGATCCTCTGTTTCAGATTACCTACCAATAGAATACATTGGAACATGTGTTCTGTCAACTTATTTCTGCCGGTCAACCGCTGCCGGGAGCTTATGAAAATAACCGTTCCGGTCCCCCGAAACGGTTATCTATAAACAACAGCAAAAAACAGCGGCCATGTACCCGGAACCGGTACATCACCGCTGTTTATTTTCCATGCTCCCAAGGGGCATATTTACATAGATACGGAACGTTTCCTGCCTGCCGCAGACACACCGTAAGCCGCTGCACAGATAAGAATCCCTATAACGGAAGAAAGGGTATTGGGGACAAACATGAAAACACCGCCCAGAAACATAACCACACGGATCACCATATTCATCTCCGATTTCAGATAACCGGCAATGGAGATTCCCATGAAAAATACACCGGTCATGGCGGTTCCTGCACAGACGATGATCTCAGGCAGCGCACCGCTAAGCATCAGGGCCTCATTGTAGGCAAAGGTAAAGGGTACCAGAAATGCCGGAATTGCCAGAAGCACAGACAGTCCTCCCGTCTTCAGCCAGTTGGATTCCGCAATCCCCGATGCCAGGAATACGGCGGCACACACCGGCGGCGTAATGGCGCCGATGGTTGAAAAATAGAACACAAACAGGTGGGCAACCATATCCGGCAGACTAAGGGTGATCAGGGCCGGAGCCAGAATCGCTGCTGCCAGCACATAAGCGGCTGTAGGCGGAAGTCCCATTCCCAGAACAAAGCAGACAACCATGGACAGTGCCAGGCAGAGGAAAATATGTCCCTGCCCCAGGGATACAATCATGCTGGAAAGCTTTACGCCGAATCCTGTCTGGGATATAAGGGCAATGGAAATCTGGGCGCCTGCCAGAAGCCCTGCCATGCTCAAAATGCTGCCTGCACCCTCAGTGGCAATATCCATACACATATGTCCCGTTTTCTTCAGGGTATCTGCCACCTGCCTGCTCTCCAGAAAATAGCAGACGGCTGTGGTCAGTACCCCTACTACCGTGGCATAAAAGGCTGCCTTGGTCACCGTATAGGCAGCAGCCAGAAAGCCGACAAATACCGCCAGCGGGACAAAAATAATTGCCAGCTCCATCCTGCCCAGCTTTGCATTTACGCCTTTTCCCTGGATACCGAGACGTTTGCTGATATAATGCACCGCCACAAAGGCACCCATATAATACAGAAGCGCCGGCAGCACCGCAGCCCTGGCAATGCTCATATAGGGAACACCGATCAGCTGGGCCATGATAAACGCCGCAGATCCCATAATCGGAGGCATAATCTGCCCGCCGGTGGAGCCCACTGCACTGATGGCCGCGGACCATTCCGAATCATACCCTTCATCCTTCATCATGGGAATCGTAAAGGTGCCTGTGGCTACCACATTGGCCATGGCACTTCCGGAGATCATCCCAAACAGGCCGGAAGCAATCAGGGCCACTTTTCCGGGACCTCCGGTGGCCCTGCCGGTCAGCTTCTGGGCAATCTTGATAAAGGTCTGGGAACCGCCAGTAATGGAAAGCACCGCACCGAAGATACCGAACATGGCCAGCATACCTGCCGACAGTCCCACCATCTGGCCCCAGATTCCGTTGGTGGTATGGTACAGATTCCAGAACACCTGGTCAAAGGTAAAATTCTTATGTGCCCAGGTTCCGGGAAACATCTGCCCGAAAAATGCATAGACCAGAAAGAAAATTGCCATAACCGGAAAGGTAAGCCCCACTGCACGCCGGCTGGCTTCCAGAATCAGGACAGTCAGTACAACCGCACAAACCTTGTCCAGGGTACTGATCCACTGGGATGGGTCCCAGAGAATCTGATTGTAGATACAGATCATGTACCCGGTGCAGAACATACAGACCAGGGAACATGCCACGTCATACCATGGTACCCGGTCCATGGAAACCCCCTTTTTCACCGGTTTCAGCAAAAACAGCATGGTCAGCACAAAAAACAGATGCACGCTTCTCTGGACAATATCCGGGAACACGCCAAAGCCTGCCGTATAGATCTGAAAGACCACAAGCGCTACGGACAGAAGCGTAATCACATGCTTCCAAAATCCTGTAAGTTTTCTCATTTCATCACTCCTTACTTTCCTGCCGGTCTGCTCCTGCCATGCCGCGGATTCCCAGTGAGACACACTCCGGCGGCTGCACGGATTCCCGGTTCATGGCAGGGAAATGGTTTCCGTTTACTGGACAGGCACATATTCCTCCGGGATCAGTTCCTCCGGAACTTCAACACCTGCCTCTGTCAGATACTGGACCGTGCCTGCATGGAGAGGTACCGTGGAAGCCAGGGTCAGGGCAACATAATCATTTTCTGCTCCAGTGGGGTATGCTGCCTGCCATACTTCTTTTCCGTCCTCAAATACAGCCTTGCAGATATGGTAGCCGTCTTCCTGGGAAAGGGCTGTGGTGGTCTGGCATCCCTGGGGGGTTCCCACAGTCTTCACGTCTTCTTCCACCCCGTCATACGTCCCTCCAGGAACCGTTACTTCGATCAGATAAGGGAATTCCTCCCGGATTCTGGCAATCTCTTCATCGGACATACTGATCAGATTAACCGGAACAGCCGCATCCAGCTGCATCACATAGCTGTCTACCACAGGTCCCAGCTTGATGGTCCCCACAATCTCACGGTTGGAATAAGCATCCGATGCATCTGCCTGGCTGGCCGTAAAGTAATCCGGTTCATACCCCAGCAGGTTCATGATCTTTTTGCAGATATCTTCCGCAGAAGTGCCGGTTCCGCCTGGGTTGAATTTCTTTCCGTCCAGATCTGCCAGGGTTTCAATGCCAGATTCTTTTGTTACGCAGAACATTTCTGCTGTCACCTCATAATAGAACAGCATCCGGGAATCCTGGGAAGGCTGGCCGTCAAAGGTTCCCACACCATGGTAGCTTTCATAGTCTGTTGCAGATACCGAGTTACCAAAATCCGCATCACCGTTTCTCACAGACTTGGTAATGGCCACTGCTCCCTGGGATTCGGAGACTGTGATCTTGTACTGGGGATACACGCTGGAGATTGCCTCCCCCAGGGAAACCCAGTAAGGATATAAGGCAGAGCTGGCCGGCGGCGCTGCCACAGTCCAGAATACCGGATCGCCGCTTTCTGCTGCTGCCTGGGTATCCTTCTGGCTGCCTGAACCGCCTGCCTGGGTACTGGTGCCGGAAGAAGAGCCTCCACATCCTGCCAGTGCGGATACTGTAAGTGCGGTTGCCAGTGCCAGTGATAATAACTTTCTCATAACCATTTCCTCCTTGAATATATGCATAATTATAGTGTCCCAAAATTAAAGGAAAGGAACCCGGGCTGCCTGGTCCAGGGAAAGGAGCACTTCCATGGTCTGCTCCACCCGGTCTTTTGGCAGTACCCTCCCCAGAACACCGGAAATCTTTTCCAGAAGCTGCCGGCGGGTCAGCGGATTATCCACACTGCCGGATGCGTCCGGCACCGTTATCTCATAGTTTTTACCGTCTTTACAGAATAATTCAATCCGGCAGCCCCAGTGTTCCGGGTACTTGTCCGTAAATGCTTCATCCGTAATCACCTTTACCCGGGAAACCATGGCCTGCAGTTCCGGTTTCCCGATGTGTTCCGGCGTAAAGCTTTCCAGCCCCACCCTGCCGTCCAACAGCGCACAGGCAGC
Organism: uncultured Lachnospiraceae bacterium; assembly: GCA_910577765.1. GTDB lineage: Bacteria > Bacillota > Clostridia > Lachnospirales > Lachnospiraceae > Brotaphodocola. The sequence continues at coordinate 16,200 of CAJTOV010000015.1, read as the reverse complement.
CGTAAAGGGACTGGAAAATTTTGCTTCTACCGGGATCGTCGGCCGTCTGCTTCCCGGACTCATGCCGCACTGTTTGTTCCCTACCAGATAGGTATACACATCCACATGGTCTACCGCTTCTGCACGGACTCCATACAATTCCCGAAGCTTCAGAATTCCGTCAATGACACAGTGGGTACTGCGGCAGCATGGATACGGCTTGTTGTCCATTTTTAAAATTTCCCAGGTCTGTCCCAGATTTTCAGCCACAAGCGTAACGTCAAAACTGTCTGACATGGCTGCCAGCATTCCTCCGTCCTCCACGGTCAGCACATGCTCCGGTCCCGTCATGCCGGCTTTTGCCAGAATTGCACATTTTGCCCCATTGGAAGCGGCAACTGCCGGATTCAGCACCTTGCATCCTGCCCCGTCTCCCAGAAATGCCCAGGTTCCGCAGGCCTCCTCACCTGCCATTCCCATGGCCCATACCAGTCCGTCTTCCCCCAGTCCCAGCAGTTTTCCGCAGGCTGCTGCCGCGCCGAATATTCCGGCTGTGGAGGTGGCATGCCAGCCCCGGTTCCGGTGGGAAGATACTCCCAGTGCCATACCGATTCTGGAAACCACCTCATACCCGCACAGAACAGCCAGAAGAAGCTCCTGGCCGCTGCTTTCCAGACACTGGGCCATGCCCCATGCGGCCGGAACCACCACGGTCCCAATATGGGTCTTGGAGTCTGTGTGCACGTCGTCCAGTTCCAGGGTATGCCCTTCCATGGCATTGATAAAAATCGCGTTCTCCAGGGACATCTTCCGGTTCTGTCCCCACACTCCGGCCGTTTCATCCTTCTGGCCCAAAGCAGAAAATTCACTGGTTACCTTTTGGATCCCTTTGCTTTGGCAGGCTCCAATCCCTACGCCTACAGAATCAAGTACCACATTCTTCACTGCCTCTTTCACCTGGTCCGGCACGTCCTCCCAGGTAAGTTCCCGGACAAATTTCGCCAGCGTTCTGATCTCTGTCATTTTTCCCTCCAAATGATGTGATTGCATTGTACTTTTTCTGATTTCATTATAGAATCGTCCCTTGTGGCCGTACAAATGTCAATTTTCACATACCATCCATAAAGGAATTCCATATCGGGCGGATTCCCGATGCTTCTTGTCCGGCATAGCCGGACAAGAAGATGTCCCCATGAGCAGCAACCATTCCATAGCTGGAGGCATACGCGACTGCCGCAGGAGCCAGCGGTCCCGGAGCTTACTGGGAATTCTTTGGCTCTCCGGCAATTCCCAGCATGTTTCCAGGATTGATCCGGGTCATCCAGTCAATCTCCTCTCTGGAAAAACCGGCTTCATACAGATAATCCACATACTCTCTGATGGTGTCATACCATTTGGGATTCTGCATCTGGCCTCCGTCAGTAGCTACAATGAAATGGCAGCAGCCAATCTCCCGCATGGCAGCCACATTGTCAGGAAGGTTCTTCTTATAGACTCCCCCTCCGACAGGCTGTGCGTACACCCGCTCCAGCAGGACACCGTAATCCCTGACAATCCGTTTCTGGTCTTCCAGGGACATGCCTACCATGTGGAATTCCGGGTGGGTAATCACGATTTTCTTCACACCGGCATCCCTGGCGGCTTCCGTCACAAGAAAGCATTCCTCAGGAGAAATATGTCCGGTTTCCAGCACCGCATCAAAATCGCGGATCAGTGTAAACACTGTCTTTAAGGCATCCACGATTTTCCCGTCCCGCACACAGACGACCCCCTGGTCCTTTCCCTCCTTCCTGCAATGATTCTCCGATGTAATGGTAGGCATCCAGACCATCTTTCCGCCAAGCTTTAACGCAGTTTCCACGGCCCACGGATTAATGCCTCCAATGAAGCGGTTCAGCGCCACTCCTCCAAACATCTGGAAATCCGAAGCAGCTCCGTACCGCTGCTGTTTCACCCGGTTCACAAGTGCAGCCCGGTCCACCGTAGGCACATGATGGGATTTGATTACAATGGCCCGTATCCCCCGTTCTACTGCTGCCTCCATTAGCTGTAGATCATCCAGCCTCCGCTCCCTGAGATCGGGACCGGAATGGATATGTAAATCAATGACTCCTTTCAAACGGTTTTCTTCCATGAACGCCTCCTATCATTTGTTATATTAAATAACTTTTGTTATGCTTCTCATTATACACTATACTCATATGTTTTTCAATACAACTTTTGTTAATTTTGTATTCAGCAGTTCAAGGGTTATCTGAACTGTTACCAGGTGTTACCGGTTATACACGTACAAGCCCAGCCATGATTCATTTCCTGTCAGCGAAACACCAGACATACCGGACTCTCTGTCCTGATTTTCCGTCCGGACGGAGTCAGCGTTCCTTCCACAGAGTCAAACCGGTATTCGATGATTGTGTCGCTGTCTTCATTGGCCGCATAAAATGTATTCCCGTCTGGTCCAAAGGTAATGAAACGGGGTGTACGGCCCTGGCAGGATACATAATCAGCAGCTTTCAATGTTCCTGTCCGGGAATCAATTTTAAAAACCGTCATAGCTTCGAATATTCTGGTGGACTCCACCACCCATTTTCCATGTTTATCAACCAGAATTCCGCTGGCCTGCCCCTGCCCCCTGTAATGTTCCGGCAACGCAGACACCGTTTGCAAAGCCCTTAGTTTTCCGCTTCTGTCATCAAAGGCAAAGCTGGTGACCGTATTGTCTTTTTCATTGACCAGGTAAACAAACCGGTTGTCCGGATGAACCGCTGCATGACGCGGCTCTGTACCTTCCCGGGCCCGGAAATAATCCGTCTCTTCCAGTGTCTCTGTTTCCGGGCAGAACCGCAATACAGTAAGCCCCGGATAACCAGTTCCTCTCCCCTGCTGGGGGACAAAGAGAAATTCCTTTTTCCGGTCCCAGATACACTGGTGGGCGTGGCAGGCCCCTTCTCCCCCGGTTCCCGGAAAACGGTGTACACATACTGTATCTCCCAATGTTCCGTCTTCCTTTCGTCTGACCACATACAGGGCCCCTCCCTGGAGCGTGGCAACGATCATATACCGGTTAGTCCGGTCACTGGTAATGAATACCGGATTTTTTCCGCCTTCCAGCCGGATCTGGTTCAGAAGTGTAAGTATACCCGTTCCAGGATCAATCCGGTAGCTGGTGACATGATCCAAATCTCCATGAACAGAATACAGGTATTCATTTTTGTTATCAAAGGCCAGATAGGACGGATTATCCAGGGTTTTTAATGTCTGGATTTCCCTCCATGTTCCATCCTCCTGGATGCGGTAGACCCGGATTCCCTTTCCCCGGGCATTACGTTCCCGGGTCGTGCGGCATCCCACATATGCAACTGTCATAATATTCTCCTTTCCCAAATGTGCTCCCGGAATCTTACCATGCCTGATTTTGCCAGATGCTTTTTCTGCAAATGCAGAGAAACTCTGGGAGTCCCTTCCAAATCGTCGCACGATAGTGATTTCTATCTATTAAATTATCATAGTTCTTGCTTTTTCGGAAATATTGATATACAATTGCGTTATAACTAACACTTATAGATTAAGCGGTGAATTTATCAGAACAAACTGAAGCAGCGGTCCAGACACATTCCGGGCTGCTGCCAACTGAGAACAGAGGGAGCGTTTTAAATGAAATTACGGGATTTTGAATATGTAGAGGCCATTGCACGTACCCGGTCGTTTTCCCGTGCAGCAAAAGAACTGTATGTGAGCCAGCCTGCACTTACCCAGGCTGTCCAGCGTCTGGAAGAAGAATTGAAGCTGCCCTTGTTTACCCGGGAGCATAACCGGGTGACCCTTACGGTGGCAGGAGAACTGTTTCTGGAGGAAGGAAAAGAGATTTTAAAAATTACCAGCCGTCTGCGCAACCGGATTGCATCCATTGCCAATATTCATGACATGACCATCAAACTGGGGGTGCCCCATCATTATGGCACCCACACAATGCCCATAATCATGAGCTATATCTCTTCCCACTATCCAGGTATCCATATCAGCCTTACCGAGGATGTCTCCTTTAACCTGGAAAAATTACTGGACAGCAACCAGCTGGACTTTGCACTCATTCCCTTTCCGATCCTTACCAGAAATCTACGTTATGAAGTCCTTTTTGAAGAAGAGATACTGCTGGCTGCCCATAATCAGCGGGCCTTGCCCCGGTCCATGTCCCCCCTGACCTCTTCCCTGCCGTTTCTTGATCTGTCTGCTCTGGCGGACGAACCTTACATCCTTATGAAGCAGGGGCAGAAATTCCGCCAGATTACAGACAGAATCTTCCAGGAATATGAAATCAGACCCAATATTTACTTCGAAACCCTGAATCTTGCCACCATCGAAGCCTTTGTCCGCCAGAACCTGGGCATTGGCTTCCTTCCGTCCAGCATTCCCAGGGACCGGTCAGTCACCTATTACCGGTTTGCCAGCCGCAATGCCAGCCGTAAATATGTGATCGCCTACAAGGAGGATAACTACCAGGCAAAAGCTTCCATGGAGATTGTCGGAATCATCAAACAGGCCCTGGAGGAGCAGAACCTGGTTGCCTATGGCAGGACTGACAGCCGGCAGCTAGTACTGCCCCATTCACCGCCGCCTGGTACACGGTCCGGTAAGGCAGCCCCTTTTCCCTGCTGATGGCGGCCACACTTTCATACTCGGGATAGAACTTCTCCTGTTCTCCTACCCGGCACACCTTCACATCTACCTGGCCGAATTCTGTGGCAGCCTTTCGGATCTCCCGTTTCAGCACGGAGCGTTCCACCTTCATCCGGCGGATGCCGATGGTGGTGGTCTCCAGGAAGATGATATGCTCCATGGTCTCTAAGTCTGCTTCCGTGCAGATCACATTCAGCTGCCATGCGGGACGGTTTTTCTTCATAAATACCGGCGTATAGTGAACATCACGGGCGCCGGCCGCAAAGAGCTGTTCCATCACATAACCCAGGGTCTCGCCGGTACAGTCGTCAATATCGCTTTCCAGCTTCCAGACCACATCCCGTTCCCCGCCGTTTTCCTCCACCATCATGGCCCGGAGGATGCTGGGCCGTTCATACTGCCGCTTGCCGGCTCCCAGCCCGGTCTTTACCAGGCGGAACCGGTCCGGCATCCGGCTCCCCGTCATCAGTGCTGCCACAATGGCGGCTCCGGTAGGAGTCACCAGTTCTCCCTGAACGGAGGTGAATTCCACCGGAAGCCCGTAAGCCTCCAGAATATTGGCCACCGCAGGCACCGGCACCGGCAGAATCCCATGCTGGCACCGGACGGTTCCGCATCCCTCGCACAGCTTCGGTACAATCACCTGGTCAATCCCCAGATTGTCCACGCAGACTGCCACGGCCACAATGTCCACAATGGAGTCAATGGCCCCCACCTCGTGAAAATGCACCTGGTCCAGGGGCACTGCATGGGCCCTGGCCTCCGACTCCGCCAGAATCCGGAAAATCTTTTTGGCCAGAGTCCTGGCCCCCTCCGTCATGGCTGTCCGGTCCAGAATATCCGTGATCTCCGCAAGCCCCCGGTGGGTGTGGGCATGGCCGTGGCCGTCATCGTGGCTGTGGGCATGGTCATGGCCGTGATCGTGGGCATGGTCATGACTGTGGGCATGGTCATGGCTGTGGCCGTGATCATGTCCATGCAGGTACTCCATATCATGGTCATGGTTCTCATGCTCCCGGTCCAGGATCACATGGAAATCCATACAGTCAATCCCGGCCTTTTTCACCCGGCTTTTCTCCACTGAGAATCCATGGGCCGGGATGCTGTCCAGGACTGCCTTCAGCACATCCCAGTCAGCCCCCAGATCCAGCAGCGCCGCCACGGTCATGTCCCCGCTGATTCCCGAATTGCATTCCAGATATAACGTTTTTCCCATTGTCAATTTTCCTCTCTTTCTGTCCCATGTACCCCCGGTGTCCCACTGTTCCTGCCCGGGAACCGGAATTCCAGTGAATAAAGCACCCGCTGCCTACGCCATCTGCATGCCTGCGAAGCTAGCCGCAGGTCCCACTACGCCGTCGCTTCGCAGACGCACAGCTGACACGAATATCAAGCACTATTTACTTCGGGATTAATGCAACGATGTACTAGATCCCCTGGTCCATACTGCCGGACCGGAATCCTTCCAGGTCCAGGGTCACATAGCTGTATCCCAGCTTCTTTAAACAGGTTACCACCTGGTCCCGCCTCTCTACCAGTCCTGCCATGTCCGCCCCGTCCACTTCGACCCTGGCCACATCCCCATGGACCCGCAGCCTTACATTGCCAAGCCCCAGGGACCGGAGGAACGCTTCCCCCTGCTCCACGGTTTCCAGCTTCCCGGCTGTCAGCTCCGTCCCATAGGGGAAGCGGGTGGCCAGGCAGGGGGTGGACGGACGGGCGGCCACGGAGATGCCCTGTTCTGCTGCCATTCTCCGCACATCCGCCTTGGTGAACCCGGCCTTCATCAGGGGACTTTCCATCCCCAGCTCCCTTAAGGCCCGGATGCCGGGACGGTACACCCTGGTATCATCCAGGTTGGTCCCCTCCAGCACCGTTCCGATTCCATAGACCTTCACCGCCTCCAGCATGGAGCGGAAAATATACTTCTTACAACGGTAACACCGGTCCACCGGATTCCTGTCAATATCTGCCTCCGAAAGCTCGTCCAGCTCCAGGACCACATGAACCGCCCCGGTCTCTGCGGCCACTGCTTTCGCCACCAGAAGATCGCAGGCCGGATGCAGCCTTGTACTGGCAGTCAGGGCATACACCCTGGTCCCGTGCTGTCTTCCGTATTCCGCGGCCAGCTTCAGCAAAAGGCTGCTGTCCACACCGCCGGAAAATGCCACCGCCACATCCCCTGCCGCCCAGGCATCCATAATCCCGCAAAGCTTCTGCTTCTTATCTTCATAGGAAATTCCGGCTTCCTCCGGCCGGTTCTCCACGGCTTTTCCAGACTGTTCCACCATATGCTCCTTTCTCCATGCTATTTCCGCTCTGCCAGCCGGTTGATCTGGGTAGCCATGTACCCGGCCCCATAGCCATTGTCAATATTCACCACGGCAATTCCGTTGGCACAGGAATTGATCATGGTCAGAAGTGCCGACAGACCATGCATACTGGCCCCATAGCCTACGGAAGTAGGCACCGCAATCACCGGATTGCTGACCAGGCCGCCGATGACACTGGCCAGAGCCCCCTCCATACCGGCTACCGCCACCACGCAGTTGGCCTCCTGGAGCACATCCAGTCTGGCAAGAAGCCTGTGAAGGCCGCTGACTCCCACATCATAGACCCGTTCCACCTGGCTGCCGAAATATTCCGCCGTCTGGGCTGCCTCCTCTGCCACCGGGATATCGGCGGTCCCGGCGGTACACACCACGATCCGCCCGGTCCGCACTTTATCCGGCTTTTCCTGCTTTAAGATCCGGGAAACCGGATCATAGGCAATCCCGGGCAGGGCCTGCTTTACCAGATGATACTGGTGCTCATCGGCCCGGGTCCCGAAGACCTCTCCGTTGGCCTCCAGCATCCGCTGGTAAATGGACACCAGATAGTCATCCGGCTTGCCGCTGCAGTAAATCACTTCCGGGAACCCGGACCGGATCTCCCGGTGGGAATCCAGCTTGGCAAATCCATACTCTTCATAAGGAAGCTTCTTAAAGAAGCGCTCTGCCTCCTCCACGGAAATCTTCCCTGCCTTTACCTGTTCCAATACGTTTCTGGTCTCCATACAGTCTTCCTTTCTATCCCATCCGGCACTTTACCAGGCCGTAAGACTTACACGCCTGCATCTTAAGAATACCGGCTTCCAAGCAACAAAAAGCCATGGAAGAAAACTTCCCTTCTGGCAAGTCTGCTTCCATAGCCTTCCTGACTATCTGTCTTTTATAATACCATATCCCTGCAAAAAATCAACCACCAGATTTTTGCCGGTTCCATTCTGCCCCGGCTGCCCATAAGCGGTTTCCGGCAGGCTGCGTTTTTTAACAGATGGGCATTGTCTTTCTGTTTGGTTTCCTTTTTATACCCAGCAGTCTGATAAAATCATCAAACAGGCAGGTGTCTTTTGGCTCAAACATCATCCATTTCCCATCATGGTAAGTTTTCGTTTCATCATAAATTCTCTGGACCTCATCCTTGTAATGTTCCCTGTCCTTTTCGAATTTAAGGCGTTCCTCTTTTCCTAAGATAATCATGAATCCTACACAGTTTTCTTTTGCATATAATGCACATAGGGTTTTGCCGCCCCGGCGGTATTTGTACTCATAGGTCCATGCTTTACCGCCTTTTCCCCACAAACGGTCCATATCGTAGGCGGACTCAATCAAAGCACATAACTGATTCCATACCTCATATAAAGAGTCTCCGAGTAATGCGGTCATCTGACCTGGATCAGGTATTATATCAGGCATTGAAACCTCCTTTCTGGCAAATCTTACTGCTTCCCACCCAGGGTCTGGTACAGCCACCGGCCGGACCCGCTTAAATCCCACTGGTCAAAGCCGCTGGTCTTGGTGCAGGAGGGCAGGAGAATGGCTGACGCCTCATCCTTGTTGGACAGATTCCAGGCCACATAGCTGATCCCGTACCGGTCCATAGCCGCCACCCAGCGGTCTGCCTCTGCCTGGTCAATGTGCCCGCCTCCGTCGGCACTGCTGATGCCGTACTCGGACACAAACACCGGCAGCCCCGCCTCCACGGCAGCCGTCATCCGGCTGCGCAGCTCATCCCGGTGGGTGGCCGCATAGAAATGAAGCGTGTACATAAGATTCTCCTGGTCCTGGATGGGATCTGCCGCCGCCTGGTCCACATACTGGGACCAGTTGGGGGTTCCCACCAGAATCACACCGTCCGGGTCATTGGCCCGGATCACGCCGATCAGCTCCTGGGCATAGGACTTGATCTCCTGCCAGGTGGTGCCGCCGTTGGGCTCATTGCAGATCTCGTAGAGCACATTGGTATATTCTGCGTACTCCTGGGACATTTCCCGGAAAAATTCCCTGGCCTCCTGCCTGTGGGTCTGGGGATTCCCGTCTGACAGGATGTGCCAGTCCAGAATCACATACAGATTCTGCCGGGTGGCATATTCCACGCCGGACCGGACCAGGGCCTTAAGGGCTTCCTGGTCCCCGCCGCTGCAGTAGCCTCCATACTCTTCCGTATACAGAGCCAGACGGACCACATTGGCATTCCACTCCTGGGAAAGCTGCCGGAAGCAGTCTTCGTTGACATACTCCGGGAACCAGGCCAGCCCGTGGGTACTGATTCCCCGCAGCTGCACCGGTTTTCCGTCACTGCCCACCAGCCGGGTCCCCTCCACATGGAGAGGGTCCAGGCCCGGCACAGCCGCCTGGGCTAATTGCCGGAACGGGAACATGCAAAACATCATCAGTAACAGGACTGTGGCTATCTGTCTCTTTTTCATGGCTGGTACCTCTCCTTATAAAAATCAGGTTTTTCATTGGCCGGATGTATATCCGGGCATGTCCGCCTGGCTGGCTGCGGAAACATACCCTCAATATAAGAACCCCCCCTTGTTTATTCACGTCCATACATCCGGCAGCCTATGGAAACAGTATAACACATATGCCACAGTTCACACAAGCCCCGACAAGCTGTCTTATCAGGTGTCTTACGGTTCGTTACTATTCACGGGGGGCATTAGGCCCACATAAATGTGAATCTCCGCATTGCCATCCATGTTGTCATCCTGGTATTCCTCATAGTCGCACCGGAAGGATCTGGGCAGGTCCATCTGCCAGATCTCCTGCCAGGCTGCGGCCACGGCCTGGATCATGTCCCCCCGGACCACAAACCTGGCATAAGGGCCTGCGGGAATCCTGCGGACCGTAAGCCCTTTCTGGTCCGGCTCTTCCCGTACCCGGCAGGCCACCAGGGCCGTATATTCTCCCTTCTGGTCCCCTGCATAATCCATATACATGCCCAGGGCCTTCCCGTCTGCCTTATGGGGGATGGAAGCGTAAATTCCCTCACCGTAAAACTGCTTCCACATGCCGCCGATCACGGCTCCCATATCCGGGTCTGTATTGCTGGTCCGTGCGGACAGGCCCACTACGGTCTGCTCCTCCATCTGTACAATCTCATACTTCATACTGCTGACTCCTTCCACTGGCTTCCATGTTATCACAGCCATCCAGGCACGGCATTCCCTGCCCTGGCTGTTTTTCTAATCGGTTACATTCCCAATTCTACCACCAGGAACACGACAACTGTATGTCATGTTTCTGGGAAACCAAATGTTTACAGATAGTTTTTCAGAATTCCCTCTGCAAATTCCCGTATGTCCTTCCGGAATTCCTCCGGCTCCAGAAGCTCTGCGTCCGCCCCAAAGGATGCGATCCACCCTACAATGCTGTCCCGGTCCGGGAATCCGCCGGTAAACAGGAGGCCGCCGTCCGGTTCCTGGGTAAAGCTGTCCGGGCCGTATTCCTCCACCAGCCGCCACCGGCATTCCGGCCGGATTCTGGCTTTCACCTGGTATGCATCGGGAAATACCGTCTCCATTGACAGATCCGGCAGACTGGCAGGACGTTTCTCAAACGTCCCTTCCATCGCCAGGCCGGTCATCCGGTTCAGCTTAAACAGCCGGAAATCCTCCCGCAGCAGGCACCATGCCCACAGATACCAGCTGGACCACTGGAAAATCAGGTCATAAGGCTCCACCTGCCGTCTGGTCTCTCCTCCAGGCCCATAGTAGGCAAAGGAAATCCGCCTGCCTGAGAGAATGGCCCCATGGACCAGCTCGATCTTAGGGGTCAGGGCAGCCCGGTTCCAGGAGGCAAGATTAATCAGGATATGAGGGTCCCCGGCCAGAAGGCCGGATGCTCCCGGGGACAGCTTTTCCATAAGCCGGGTGTACCGGTTTGTGCCGCTGACACTGTCCAGACTTTTCAGTCCGGCCAGAATGGCCTGCATATCCGACCTGCTGAGAATCGTCCGGTCCATCCGGTAACCCTCCATAATGGAGATTCCCCCGCCGAATCCCTGGGTGGTCACCAGGGGAATCCCTGCCTGGCACAAAGCCTCGATATCCCGGTTAATGGTGCGGCGGGACACCTCAAAAAGTTCTGCCAGCTCCGGGGCTGTCACCTGGTCCTTCTGGAGAAGGACAGCCAGGATTCCAATGAGACGGTCAAGCTTCATGGGGAAACCTCCTTATGGTTTTTATGCACTCCCGGAATCCCACAAAATCAGATCCGGTGAAATTCCGGGAGCTGCTTACTTTTTCAGTCTCTCAATCACTTCCAGCAGATAATCCGTAAACTCTGCCGCCGTAGCCCCGTCCACATCCGTGGTCACCACCAGCTTCCGCTCTGTGATGGTGCAGATATCCAGGGCCCTGTCCAGAAGCTCCTTCCGGTCTCCATAGCCGATATGGGCCATCAGCATGCCGGCTGCCCGGATCAGGGAGCAGGGATCTGCATAGTCTCCCCGGCCATGGCTGATCAAAAACGGCGCGGTGCCGTGGATGGCTTCAAACATGGCATATTTATTGCCCAGATTGGAGGAGGAAGCCGTTCCCAGGCCTCCCTGGTGCTCCGCGGCCACATCGGTAACAATATCGCCGTACAGATTGGGCAGCACGATCACTTCGATGCCCTTGTTGAACTCCGGGTCCAGCATCTTGGCGCACATGGCATCTACCAGACGCTCCTGGATCTCAATATCCGGGTACTCTTCGCCTACCCTGCGGACCGCCTTGATAAAGTTGCCGTCTGCCAGTTTGACAATATTGGCCTTGGTGACAATGGTCACATTCTTCTTGCCGTTCTTTCTGGCGAAATCAAAGGCCATCCGGGCGATCCGCTCAGACCCCTGCTTTGTCTGGACCTTAAAGTCCACGGCCAGGTCCTCGTTAACCTGGATCCCCTTGTTGCCCCAGATATATTCGCCCTCAATATTCTCCCTAAAGAAGGTCCAGTCAATGTTCTTATCCGGAATCCGGATTGGACGGACCGCGGCAAACAGCTCTAAGCCCCGGCGCAGCAGACTGTTGGCGGACACCAGGTTGGGCCAGGGCTCCCCAGCTCTTGGGGTGACCATAGGGCCCTTGATCAGTACGTTGCATTTCTTAATCTCTTCGAATACCTCATCCGGCAGGGACTGAAGCCTGGCGGCCCGGTTTTCGATGGTCATGCCGGGAATCTCCCGGATCTCCACCCGCCCGGAACGGATCTCCGGTGCCAGCAGGCTGTTTAAAACCTTTAAAGCCTCCTTCATGATAATGGGGCCGATTCCGTCTCCCGGAAGTACGCCGATGACGATCTTCTCCAGCTTTCCGAAATCCGTGATTTCCTTGTCCGCCTTCATCCGCTCAATGCGGGCATATTCGGACTGAATCAGTTCCCCAAAGGCTTCCTGGGCTGCTCTGGTTGCATCGTTCATTTCCTTCTCCTCCTTATTTTTCATCCATTTCCTGCAATTGCTTTTTCAGATACCTGAGCTGGCCTCCGCAAAGGATCACCTCCAGCTCGCTGTCGGACAAATCCAGCTTTGCCGTAAAGGAGATTCCTTTGGTATTGTCCCGGATCTCTACCCTGCGCTGTGCCATCTGGTCCCGGAGGTTTACGATCTCCAGATCATCCATCTGACTGATCCGGTCATAGTCTGCCGGGTCCTCAAAGATCATGGGGATAATGCCATGGTTCACCAGGTTTCCTTTATGAATCCGGGCCATGCTCTTGGCCACCACGGCCTTGACTCCCAGATACATGGGATTGATGGCCGCGTGCTCCCTGGAGGACCCCTGGCCGTAGTTCTCGCCGCCGATGATGATGCTCTTTCCCAGCTCTTTGGCCCTGGCCGCAAAGGCGGGATCATACCGGTGGTAGCAGTACTGGCTCATCAGCGGAATATTAGACCGCATGCTGGAGAATTCGGCACTGGCCGGGGTAATGTCGTCGGTGGTAATATTGTCCACAGTCTTTAAGCTCACCTTGCACTTCAGATGCTGCTCCGGGGCATCGGGCACCGGAAGGGGGGCAATGTTGGGGCCCCGGACAATCTCCACCTCTCTGGCCGCCTCCACCGACAGGGGCGGAATCAGCTGGGAATCGTCAATGGGATAGGCTTCCGGCTCCAGGATCTCCTCCAGCCGGACCACATCCCCTCCCATGATCTCCTGTGCCGTGGAAAAGGTGCCGGTGACGGCGCAGGCAGCGGCGCTTTCCGGGCTTACCAGATACACGTGGGCCGTAGGATTGCCTGCCCGGCCCTTAAAGTTCCGGTTGGTGGTGCGCACGGCCACCCCTTCTGTAGCCGGGGACTGTCCGATGGCACAGCAGGGACCGCAGGCCAGCTCCAGAAGCCGGACACCTGCATCAATGAGCATTTCAATATAGCCGTCTTTTAAAAGCTGCTTGTAAATCTGTTTGGAGGAAATGGCGCAGGTACAGCTGACATCCTCGTGGACATGGTGGCCCTTCAGCACCATGGCTGCCCTGGCAATATCCTTGTAGCTTCCATTGGTACAGCCGCCGATCAGCACCTGCTGGACCTTCTTTTTCTCCACCTGTCGGATGGTGGTCACATTGTCCGGCTGGTGAGGACAGGCAATGAGAGGCTCCAGCTCACTTAAGTTGATCTCAATCTCCCCGTCATAGGAGCAGCCCTCATCCGGCCCCAGCTCTGCAAACTGGTCTTCCCTTCCCTGGGCCTTCATAAACTTCCTCACCATCTCATCTGCCGGAAAGATGGAGGTGGTGGCTCCCAGCTCGGCCCCCATGTTGGTGATGGTCACCCGGTCTGCCACCTCCAGGGTAGCGGCACCGGGACCTGTATACTCATAGATCTTTCCCAGTCCGCCCTTAACCGTGTTGCGCCGGAGCATTTCCAGAATCACTTCCTTGGCATTGCAGCCGGGACGCAGCTTTCCGGTCAGGTTCACCCGGATGATCTGGGGCATTTTCAGACGCATGGGCACACCGGTCATGGCAGTGGCAATATCCATGCCGCCTACGCCGATACACATCATGCCAATGGAGCCGCCGTGGGGGGTATGGCTGTCGCCGCCCATGGACAGTTTGCCCGGGGCACCGAACCTGGCCACCTGGACCGCATGGCAGATACCGTTGCCGGGTCTGGACACGTAGACTCCGTACCTCTTGGCCACAGACTGGAGATAAATGTGGTCGTCCGGGGTCTTGTGGTCCAGATACAAAAGGTTGTGGTCCAGGTAGCTGACACTGGTCTCCACCCGGGTCCGGTCCAGCCCAATCTGCTCAAAGGCCAGATAGGTCATAACTGCATTGATGTCGTGGGTCAGGGTCTGGTCCACCTTAAGGCAGATTTCCTCCCCGGGAACCATTTCCGATGGTTTCGCCAGATGTGCCTGTAAAATTTTCCGTGACAGATTCTGTGCCATTGCTTCCTTCTCCTTTTATTTATGTAAATTTTTAATGGAATCACACTTGCTGCTCCCATGGATTTCCGGCCCGGCGGCCAGGCTGCAACAGAATCTGCCTGCCTATGGTCTGGACAGAGCTCATATTTTCGGAATCCGCGGAATCACTTCCCCGGTCTCCCACCACCAGGTCCCCGGGGCATACCACCACACCGCCGCAATTTACGGGAACCTGGATGGCGCCCTTTCCGGTCTTTCCGGCTGTGCCGCAGGTCAGACCTTTGGCAAAGATGGGAAAACCGGCTTTTTCACAATTTTCCACATCCCGGAATGCACCGTCTATGACTACGCCGGCCGCCCCGGTCATGGAAGCGCAGATACTTCTGTGGTCTCCCCAGTTTTCCAGCCACCACCAGCACCTGGCCTTCCTCCAGGGCAAGAATGGCATCAGCTATGATATCCCCTTCTCCGTCCGGCACCGTCACAAAGCTCCGGCGTGGTAAAGGTTTCCAGCTTTCTGACCAGCTCTGCCAGATGCTCCTTTTCCTGTTCTTTCTGTCCATCTTTCTTCTCCTAGAACGGTTCTTCTTATCCATTGAGACAAAGCTGCTGCCGGGCCATGCCGGATATCGGGAAGGCTTCTGCACTGTCCTCTATTATAAATGATCTTTGTTCATAAGTAAAATTCATATTCTTACATAATATCTATACAGTTTTTTTTATATGATTCTTGAACCGGAAATTGGGATCTGGTATAATGACTGCAACAGAGAGGAGGATGTTCATGGA
Source organism: uncultured Lachnospiraceae bacterium (assembly GCA_910577765.1). GTDB lineage: Bacteria > Bacillota > Clostridia > Lachnospirales > Lachnospiraceae > Brotaphodocola. The sequence continues at coordinate 1,067 of CAJTOV010000015.1, read as the reverse complement.
TTTTCGGGATTTCACCTATATTACAAAGATAGCCGACTGCGGCAGCATCACCGAGGCAGCCAGGCAGCTGTTCATCTCCCAGCCGTCCTTAAGCTATATTGTCTCCAAGGTGGAGCAGGACCTGGGTGTCCAGCTTTTTAACCGGCGCAGCTACCCCCTGACCCTGACCTGTGCCGGGGAAAAGTACGTGGATACGGCCCGGAAGATCCTGCGGCTCAATGAGAACCTCCGCCGGGAGCTGGTGGATATCGGCCTTGGTGAAAAGGGAACCATCCGCTTCGGCATTCCCACAGAGCGGGCCGGCTATATGCTTCCCAAGGTGATTCCTGCCTATAAAAAGCTATTTCCCAAGGTGGAGGTACGGATCTACGAGGCCATGTCCGATGACCTTCTGTCCGCTTTGCAGCGGGATGAGATCAATTTCTATATCATTCCCCGGGACCCAAAGGACCTGCCCCAGGGACTTATGACCGAACTGGTCTACCAGGAACGGCTGTATCTGGTGGCTGCCCCGGGAGCTGTCCAGGACCAGGATCTGGCAGACCCCGGAAAGCGGCAGGTCACCACCGGGTTCCTGCGCCGCTGTCCTTTTATTGTGCTGAAACGTGGACACGCCATCCGCAAGCGGGTGGATTCCATCTTTAAGAAGCAGCGGATTCACCCTGAGATTTCCATGGAGGTGTCCAGCTGTATCTCAGCGGTCCAGCTGGCAGCGGCTGGTCTGGGAATCACCATTGTGCCCCAGCGGGCCCTGGAAGCCTTAGGCGGCACAGACCGGTTCCAGTGCTACCAGTATGCCGACCAGCCGGATGCCTGGGATGTAAATGTGGTATATAAGGCGGATTCCTATCTGGACCGGACGGAGAGAGGGTTTATTGATGTACTGAAGGAGACGTTCCGGTGACTGGCTGCTGGGGCAGAAGGGGAATGTCCTTGTAATTCCTTATTTTTCAAGCCTCAGTGAGCAGATTGTCTCAACATGATTTTCGTTGCCCAAATTCAAATCATATATTTTGTTACAGTTCACGGGGCGGGGAAAACTGGACGAAAACAGACGTCAAGCTGGC